>JAIRWE010000197.1 GCA_031253365.1 Oscillospiraceae bacterium
CAAGACATTCCGCCATATAATTCGCGTATTCGTCCGGGAAAATATCGTTCATGTAGAACGTCATACCGCCGTCCTCCAAAGCGGCGACCTTGTCGGGCGTCAATTTGGACAGAAACTCGCCGTCCGCGCGATTATCGTAATATTCCGCCGTGTAGACGTGGTTCATTCTTCTGATTCCGCCGGAAAAGGAAAAAAAATCGTCCCTTATGCTCCGCCCAACGACGGAAGAACGTTCATACGTGATTTTCGCGGGATACTGCGGCAAGGGCAAGAAATAGAAATTATAATCGGTCATTACCTTAATTTCGATGCTTTTCAGACCCGGGGCGGGCGCCTGACGCCAAAAATCCAACCCGCCCGCAATATCGCCGTTCGCGGAAAAGAATTTGCGCCATTCGACGGCAGGGGAGCTTTCACGGGGGGAATCCCCGAAAACAATGAATAATCCCGTTTCCAAACGCCCGCGCTCCCAAGCCTCGCCGTTCCATTTGTCAAATACCTGCCGCCTTAAATATCCGGGTTCGGACGCTTTCACCGTGAACAACACGAGTTCTTTGTTCATGTTTTCGTCGGATGCGCCCGACGACGTGTCGCTTTCGAGCGTATAATCCGGCGAGTTAATCAAGCGTATGCTCTGACCCGTTATAAACTCGTCGAACTGTTCGCGGTACGGCGTGATTTCAACCGGCGGGAACAATCCCGCGATATAAGCGGACAAGGCGACGAAGCCACCCCCTACCGCCATGAATTTTCCGTAGCTTAACGCGCGGAATCCAAGCCGCCTGTACCATCTTTTCTCAATGGAGATAAACAAGAACAAAGCGATTATCAGCGACGGGAAAATAAAGGGTATTTCGGTGAAGGTTTTGGCGTAAAGCGCAAATGTTATCATGCATATAAGCATGAGGAAAAAGGCGTTGTATCTCACCAAGGTGAAATAAAACATCGTCGATGATATGAAAGGCACGAACAGCGTCATCAGCGCCGCCGTGAATATGGGTATGTCAAGGTCGTCGCCCGTTCTGAAAAACCACGAGTTGAAGGCTCTTATTCCCGTCCACCCGCGCGAACGGATTAGTTCCGTCGCCAAAAAAAACGCGATTATTCCGATGAGCAGTATTACGGGAGCAATAATGATTTTCCTGTTTATGAGCCTTAACTTTTCATACAGCGCGAAAAACAGCGCGTTAAACAGGAAAACCGCCGCCAACGCCAAAGGGAAAACCGCCGTTTGTTCATAAATGTAAAGAATAGACGCCAACACCGTAAAACTTAGCAGGCACGGGAAAAGTATTGATTTAATAATATTTTTCAAAACAAATCCTCCCCGCCGAAAAGGTTTTTACCGGGTTACGCCCTTGTGAAAATTATTTCTCCGTCGATTTCGCTGACAAGCCAATCGGAAAGCCCGATTGAGGACGAAACGATTTCAGGCATAATTCCTTTTTGTTTTAACCCTTCGGCAAGCGATTGCAAAACCCCGTCCGCGTTCGCGGAGAATATTACGAAACCGCTTGCTTTTTCGGACGAAATATCGGGAATTCTTTCTCCCGTTCCGCCGTAGGAATATTCCGTAAGCGCGAAGCGGAGCGCCTCTATGCCGTTTTCGCCGTCAATCGCGAAGAACGCCCACCCGCCGCTTAACCTGACGTAAACGCGGCAAACAAGCTCCTGCTTTATCAGCGTGCGCGTAAGCGCGAGCATGGCTTCCAGCGCGAGCTGCTCCGACGCGCGCGCCGAAAGCGTTTCGCCGTGTACGGAAAGGCTGTTGTCCAACACGAACACCTGGTCGCCCCCGGCAAAGGCTTCCGGTTTGCGAACCAACAACCTGTCGCGTTTGGCGGACAGCTTCCAGTTTATGCTTTTCAGCGAGTCGCCCGGCGTGTAATCCCTATGCTCGTATCCCGGAAACCCGACAATCGCCGCGGGAATTTCACGGGTTTGCTCGTTGTCGTCATAAGCGGAGGATTCTTCAAGCACGCGAACCAATTCGGAGCGTTCCGAAAGGTCGGGTACCGACGGAAAAATCTTTACCCTGCAATAGTTTTTCGTTATCACTTTCGCGAACCTACCCAAATAAGAAAAAATCCCCAGAATATCGCCGCATTTTATCCATTCGATTCCCACGCTCCCCGTTCCCCAAAAAGCGCTTTCCAGTATAAAGGCGTGTTCTTGCTCGGTTCTTTTCAGCATAACCGCGTACAAATCATCGCCGCACTTAAAATGATAAGACGGCATCAGCTTTATTTCAAACACGCTCGGAAGGAAAAACGCCGCTTTGGAAACGCGGACGGTCAGCTCAATTTTCTCGCCTTTTTCGACAATGACGCGATTAACGGAGATTTCCGCGTCGAACACCCTGAGCGCGTAAATATGAACGGCGGCGGACAAGAGTACCGCGCTTATGAAAATAATCAGTACAAAAAATACGCTCGTCGCGTCCAAAAACAGGGCAAACAGAATTATCAGGGCAAATATCAATAAATAACTTGCGATAACTTTCATACGGCACCTTACGGGCAACCCGCCAAATTTCAGAATTCCCCCGGAAGCGGAACAGTCCTCACGATTTCGTTTATTATCGCCGCGGACGTTCCGAGCGTGGATTTGCCTTTCGGCGAGAGTATGAGCCTGTGAGCCAATACCGAAACCGCCAACTCGCGAATATCGTCGGGAATTACGTATTTTCTCCCGTTTATTAACGCCAACGCTTTCGCGGTCCTGAAAAGCGCGATTGAGCCGCGCGGAGAAGCGCCCAGCATCAACATATCGGTTTGCCTGGTCGCACTCACGAGATTTATGATGTAATCGACGATAAGGTTGTTTGTTTGAATCCGTTCGGCTTCTTCCCGCAACGCTTCTATGTCGGAAAGTTCAAGCACCGGCGACAGCGCCGCCGCGTTCATCAACCCGGTCTCGCCGTTTGTCCCCCTGAGGAGTATGGCAGCTTCATCGGCGCGGTCGGGATAGCCGATGGAAAGTTTCATAATAAATCTGTCCATTTGCGCTTCGGGGAGGTGGTAGGTTCCGTAGGTTTCGACGGGGTTCTGGGTCGCCAGCGTCATAAACGGAACGGGGAGCGACCGCGTTACGCCGTCCACGCTGACTTGAAGTTCCTCCATGATTTCAAGCAGGCTGGACTGCGCTTTCGGGGAAGCGCGGTTGATTTCGTCCGCCAAGAAGAAGTTGCAAAACGACGAACCGGAGCGATACTCCATTTTCTTGGTTTCGGGGTTAATCATCGTGAACCCCATTATGTCCGACGGCATAACGTCCGGGGTGAATTGCACACGGTTATATTTGCCGCTGACGCTTTTCGACAAAGCCGCCACAAGTTGGGTTTTGCCCACGCCGGGAACGTCCTCGATAAGTACGTGTCCCTTAGCCAAAAGAGCGGCAATCAGCTTAATAATCACCTGTCTTTTGCCGACGATGACGTTTTCGATGTTATTGACAAGAAGCGCGATTTTTTCATTCATCTTCTTGGCGCGTCCTTTCGTGCGCTTTATGATACGGCGAATTTCTCGCCGCCAGCGCGATTTTGGTAAGCGTTTTTATCACTTCGGGGCGGAAACGCGCGATTTTTTCATTGACTTCGTCGGCGTCGGCGACGGTGCTTACATGAACAAACACCGGCGGAAGCTCGCGCAAAGCCTTTTGCGTAATTTCCAGACAACATATTCCGCAGGCGCAGATATTGAAACGCTCAAGAGCCGCGCCGAGCTGTTCGTTTATGAGCATGGAAACCACGTTCACGACTTGACGTTCGCCTGCCGGTTTTACATAAACGGGCTGCGTTTCATTCCGGGGCAGCTTCAACCCCGGGGGAACGACACCCTCGGTTTTCAGCCTCATGTTCCTGATTATCGCGCGGCGGCGGCTTTTCTTGACGGACGGATTTTTTTTAACCGATTGGGCGTCTGTCGGTTTGTCCTGTTTTTCCGATTCAAACCCCGATGTTCCATCGCTCTTGAAAAGAGCGGGATTACCCGAAGAGATAAGCCGCATAACCTGCGAGGTTTTGCTGGAGCGCGGCAAAACGCCACCCCCTTGTCAACCGATTAAGGAAAATTTCTGAAGAATGGAATCCACCGACTCTCTCGATGTAACAAACGCGCCGGAATCGTCGTATTCGCCGTAAGGAATATAGAATGTCGCGGGTTCAATCGCGTTGGCGGAGGTGTAAAACAAAGCCTGCTGGTAATTCTTATAGTCCTTGAAAGCCAAATCGGTATCGGTATTATTGAGGATTTTATTGAAAAGGTTCTGGATTTTTTCGGTGGTAAGGTTTTTGGCGTTGTTGTTGATAAGGGACGACATCGCGGAACCCATTACCACGAGGCGGTAACCGTCTCCGTCTTTGAAATTCTTATATGTGATGTAATTGTATAAATCATCGCTTGAAAGCGTGGCGGAACCGGAATCAAGCGAAACGCCGCCGTCCTTTATGTCATAGGGAATTTTCACGGGGGTGTCGCCCATCAGCGCGACAAAATTGACAAATGAAGCGCGGTCAAACTTGATGTAAAAACCACATTCTATCCTGAAATACGATTTTATGCCGCTCATAACGGCGGGAGCGCCGCCCTGACCGTACATAACGGTGAGCTTCCCGCTTTTGATTCCGTCGGAAACATACGTTTCCCCCCTCAGCGGAACAAGAACGATTTTTTCATCTCGGGGGCGGTAATTCATCAACACGAAATAATCGGGTATTCCGCCCTGGGTTTCGCTGAGCATCAACAAAACGGTGACATCCAAATCCGCGCTCGGGATAAAGCTGACGACGCCCTGCCTGTCAACGGAGGAGGTCATACCCGTTTCGGGGAAAAAGTTGTCCCAATAAGCCAGTATGAAAAGGCTGAGCGCGGCGAACGCCGCCGCAAAACTAATCAGATATATATACCAGTTGCTTCTTCTTCTGACTTGTTTTTTTACCGTTGCCATCGCGTACTCCCGATAATAATGAGATTTTCGGAGGTTGCCTTGAAGTTATCGTACATATAATATCACATATCGACGAAAAATACAACTGTTTTTTCACGAAACGGCGTTTCGGAAAAGCGCGGTTGTGTTCGCGGCAAGCAAAAACGGTTGAATTTCCCCCCGCGAAATTCTTGACTTTTGGGGTTGCGTATGATAAAATAGGCGTCAGCGGCGGCGGCGCAAAGGGAAGGCTCCGAACGCCGGGGTTCGGAACAACAAGCCGGATTTTAAGCGCGCGCTCCGCAAAGGGATTTGACATGGAAGATTTTGAGAAAAAAATCAATTATTACTTCAAAAAAAAGCGTCTGCTGAAAGAGGCGCTGACACATTCGTCATATACTTCGAGCAAGGGTAGCAACGAACGGCTGGAATTCCTCGGCGACAGCGTCTTGTCGGTGATTGTTTCAAAGCATTTGTTTGAAACGCTTTCTTGCCGGACGGAGGGGTATCTGACGAAGTTGAGGGCTTCCCTTGTTTGCGAGTCCGCGCTTTACGGTTATGCGCAAAAAATCGGGTTGGGCGGGGAGATTTTGTTGGGCAAAGGCGAGGAGAACACCGGCGGACGCGCCAGAAAGTCAATCTTAGCGGATGCGTTTGAAGCGTTGATTGCGGCTATTTATCTTGACGGGGGGCTTGAAGCCGCCACGGCGTTCATTCTCCCGTTTCTGCCGAACGCCGAAACCCTCAAAAACGGAAAACTGATTACGGGGGACTATAAGACGGTATTGCAGGAAATCGTTCAGCAAAACCCCGACGACAAAATCATCTATGAGTTAATCGGCGAGGAAGGGTTGGCGCATAACCGCACGTTTACCGTAAACATTCGCCTCAACGGAAAAACGCTGGGTACCGGAAGCGGCACAAGCAAGAAGGAAGCCGAACGGCAAGCGGCGGGTAAAGCGCTGGTTTCGATGGGGTACAAAGCCGACTAAAAGGGGTAAAAATGCGTTTTAAGACACTGGAAATTCAAGGTTTCAAATCGTTTCCCGATAAAACCGTCTTGGCGTTCGATTCAAAGATGACGGCGATTGTCGGGAGCAACGGCAACGGCAAAAGCAACATAAGCGACGCGCTTCGCTGGGTAATGGGCGAACAGGGCGCCAAAACCCTCCGCGGCGACAAAATGGAGGACGTGATTTTCCACGGCACGGAAAAGCGCAAACCCATGGGATTCGCGAAGGTCGCGCTTTCAATCGACAATTCGGACCGAAAGCTGCCGGTTGACCGCGACGAGGTCGTTATCATACGAAAACTGTACAGAACCGGTGAAAGCGAATACCTGATTAACGGGGAAAAAAACCGTCTGAAAGACGTTCACGCGCTGTTCATGGGAACGGGGTTGGGCAGGGACGGCTATTCCATAATAGGGCAGGGGCGCGTTGCGGAAATCGTCAACGCCAAAGTTTCGCAAAGGCGCGAAATCTTTGAGGAGGCGGCGGGCGTGTCAAAGTTTCTGCATCAAAAAGCGGAAGCGGAACGCGAACTCTCCCGCGCGCAGGAAAATCTTCTGCGCCTTCTGGATATTGAAACCGAACTTCTGGCGCGCCTTGCCGTTCTGGAAAAACAGTCGGAAAAAGCGAAGAAAGCGCGCGGTTTAAGCGAAGAGGAAAAAGGACTCGGCGTCGCGTTGGACGTTCACGAGCTGGAAAACGTCGGTTCAGCCCTTTCGGAGACGGAGAACGCCGTCTTAATGAATCAAGGGGAATGTGAGCATTACGAGCGGGAAATAAGCGAACTGGAAGAGGAAAGCGGCGCGGTTTCCGAAAACAAGATGAATTTGCTTGCCGAAACGGAAAAGCTTAGGCGGCAAAATGAATTCGCGAAAGATGAAATCGCCGGGGCGGATAAATCCATAGCCGCCATGGAAGCGGAAATTTCCCATAATAACGGGCGGGTTTCGGTGATAACGGAACAAATAGAAATTTCGGAGAAAAGCGACAGGGGAATCGAAAAGAAGACCGACGAGCTTAAAGCGCGTATAAACGCCATAGAAAACGAGATAACCGAGCTTGAAGAAAAAATTGAAAGCGAAAACGCCGCCGCCGCCGCCATAGACAGGGAGAACTCCGCTTTGGATGCCCAATACCGTGAAATCGACCGTGAAATCGGGGAGTTATACACGCGGCGGGCGGCGGCGAAAATCCATGTTTCTCGCGCGCGGGAAAGCGCGGAGGATTTAAACGCTCAGCTTGACGAAGCGCGGAAAATCGTGACGGGGCAGTCGGGGGAGCTTGAAAAGCTCAATACGAGGAAATCCGCCTTGTCGGCCGAATTGAAGACCTTAACCGCCGAAAAGGATGAAACCGCGAACAAACTTTCCGGTTACGGCAAACTTTATGAAGCCAAAGCGTCAAAGTTTGACGCGGCGCGGGAGGAGCTTGAGCGGGTCAGGCAGGAATATCAGCAAAAAGAATCAAGGTTTAACGCGCTTTCGGACGTTGAGCGCAACATGACGGGTTACCACGCCAGCGTGAAAGCGGTTATAGTCGCCGCGAAAGCGGGAAAACTGAGCGATATTCACGGCACGGTGGCGGATATTATCAGCGTGGACGGAAAATACTCCGTGGCGGCGGAAATCGCACTCGGTTCGGCTTTGCAGGATATTATCGTGGGAACGGAAGCGACGGCGAAACGCTGCATACGTTTCCTCAAAGAAGGCAACGGCGGACGGGCTACATTTCTGCCGCTAACGTCGGTTAAAGGGCGTGTCCTCGAACAGCCGGGCTTAGACGGGGAAGAAGGCTTTCACGGTTTGGGACACGAGATTATCCGCTGTGACAAAAAATACGACGGGGTAATAAAGTCGCTTCTCGGCAGAACCGCATTCGCGGAGGACATAGACGCGGCGACGGTAATCGCGAAGAAGTACGGGTATAAATTCAAAATTGTCACGCTTGACGGGCAGGTGATTAACGCGGGCGGTTCGTTCACGGGCGGCTCCGTCAGGGAAACCGCGGGGATAATTAGCCGTAAACGCGAAATTCAAACACTTGAAGCCCGTATTAAGGAACTTTCCGGCGAGCTGGAATCGGTAAAGTCGCGCCATTCGGCATTAGCGGCGGAAACCGCGAAAATGAAGCTGGAATGTGAGGGAATGCGCGAAAACCTCACCAAGATTTCAGGGGAGGAAATGCGTTTGACGGCGGAAATCAGCGGCGTCTGTGATATGATAAGCCAATTTGAGGAACAGCGCGGCAATTCCGAAACAACGCTCAGTCGCTGCGATGCGCGTTTATCCGAGGAAAAGTCGGTCATCGAAAAAAACAGCGCCGAGCTTATCCGCATTGCCGCCGAATTAACCGAAAAGGAATCAGTAGCCGCCGAAAAAAGTCGGTCGCTTGAGCTGTCAGCGAACCGCCGCAAGGAAGTCAGCGATTTGATTGCGGACTTTAATATCGAAAAGCTCACGAAGATAAAGGACATAGAGGGGCTGAACGCGCAAATCACCTCGCTTGACGTCAGCCGCGAGGAAGCGAGAACCGACGCGGGCAAATTGTCCGCCGAAATACGGCGCCTTAAAGAGAATAACTCGTCGCTTATCTCGGAAATTGAAGCGAAAAAGGCGCAAATCATCGCGATTAACGGCAAGCTTGACGGGGATAAAGAAAAAATCGCTCAATTTGTCAAAGAAAACGAGGAGCTTGAAAAGCGCGCAAACGCGATAAACACTGAAATACGCGAAAAAATCGGACACAAGGAAAAGTTTTCCAACGCCCTTGCCGCCGCTCTGGAACGCAAGTCGGCTTGCGAACGCAGAACGGAAGAAATCAAGGCGTCGCTTTGGGACGCGTATTCCCTTACGCCGTCGGAAGCGAGGGAATATGCCGCGCAGGCGGGTCCTTTCGTAAGCGTTAAGGCGGCGCGGGCGAAGTTGGCGGAAATACGGCGTCGTTTGACCGAGCTGGGCGAAGTGAACTACGCGGCGATTACCGAGTACGTCGAAACGAAGGAGCGTTGCGAATCGCTTTCGGCGCAGCTTACCGACGTGCGCGGGGCAAAACACGAGCTTGAAAAGCTGATTATTGATTTAACCGCCGACATAAGGGCGAGATTTCTCGAAAGTTTTAACGAAATCAACCGCCACTTCGGAAAAATTTTTACGGATATATTCGGCGGCGGAAGCGCGCGCTTGGAGCTTACCGAACCCGACGACGTGCTGAGTTCCGGTATTGAGATATACGCCGCCCCTCCCGGTAAGCTGATAAAAAACTTAATCGCGCTTTCGGGGGGGGAGCAGGCTATGGTCGCGATTACGATTTATTTCGCGATTTTACTGCACCGCCCCACGCCGTTTTGTATGCTGGACGAGGTGGACGCGGCTTTGGACGAGGTAAACGTGGCGAAATACATCAATTACTTAAAGCGATATTCCGATTGCACGCAGTTAATGCTGATTACGCACAGGCGTTCGACAATCGAGGGATGCGACGTGCTTTACGGTGTGTTCATGCAGGAAAAAGGCGTTTCAATGATGATTAGGAAGGAACTTGACGAGTAGGGCGGGGGGCTTCCCCGAATGAAACGGCGTTGGAAAATAACAGAGAAAAAGCAAGATATTCGCAGAAAATACGAGATAAAACGGAATATTTTCATTTTCCGGAATGAAATATCGTTGACAAAGTGTATTCCGCACTGTATAATAGCGTTTGTCATAAGGGTACTTCTGAAAAATGGGAGGGAACATTGTATGTCCACATATATGCCCAAAGGGCGGGAAATTATCCGCAAATGGTATATACTTGACGCAAACGGGAAACCGTTGGGTCGCGTAGCCGCGCAAGCCGCCGTTTTGCTCCGAGGGAAGCATAAGGCTCTGTTCGCGCCGCATTGCGACTGCGGCGACCACGTCATAATCATCAACTGCGCGAAAGCGGTTTTGACGGGCAACAAAGCCGAAACAAAGTTTTTCCGCCGCCATACGGGCTGGATAGGTCATCTTAAAGAGGTCAAATACGATAAATTGATTGCGGAAAGACCCGATAAAGCGATGACGCTCGCCGTAAACGGGATGCTGCCCGACACCGTAATCGGGCGCAAGGCGCTGACCCGTCTGCGCGTGTACAAAGACGCGGAACACAAGAACGCGGCGCAAAAACCCGAAGCGTATAATTTTTAGGGGGTTTCAGGATGTATGATTCTAAGCCGTATTATTACGGGACAGGCAGAAGGAAAAATTCCGTGGCGCGCGTAAGGGTTTACCTCGGGAGCGGTTCCATTACCGTGAACGGAAGGGATATTGAGGAATATTTCGGGCTGGACACGTTAAAGCTGATTACGCGCCAGCCTTTGGCGCTCACCGGCACCACGGAAAAGTTCGACATTGTTTGCACGGTGTCGGGCGGCGGCGTAACGGGGCAGGCGGGAGCGATACGTCACGGGGTGTCGCGCGCGCTGTTACAGTACAGCGAGGAGCTGCGCCCCGTGCTTAAAAAAGCCGGGTTCCTCACACGTGACCCGAGAATGAAGGAGCGCAAAAAATACGGGCTTAAAGCCGCGCGTCGCGCGCCGCAGTTCTCGAAGCGTTAAGCGTCCCGATGACAGTTTCATCGAAGCCGAAAACAGCCTTTGTATGCCGGGAGTGCGGGCGCGAATACCCGAAATGGAGCGGCCGGTGCGGCGGTTGCCACTCATGGAACACGCTCGAAGAGCTTAAAGCCCGTGACGCGGCGCTTTCTTCGGGCGGTTTCGCGTTTTCCGAAGCCGTGTCCGTTCGCGGGTTGAATGAAATCGACTGCGGCGACGACATTCGCGCGGATACCGGAACGGGCGAGCTTAACCGCGTTTTGGGCGGCGGGCTTGTTAAGGGTTCGACGGTCTTGCTTTCGGGCGAACCCGGAATAGGGAAGTCCACGTTGCTGCTTCAAATATGCGATTCAATGAAGGGCGGCGCTTTCGGTAAGCCGAAGATTCTGTACGCGACGGGCGAGGAAAGCGAACGGCAGATAAAGATTCGCGCGCAGCGGTTGGGCGTGAAATCAAGCAATCTGCTTATCGCCCAAAGCACGGACTGTTTGGGCATAGTCGGCGCGATTGAAGAAAATGCGCCGGATTTGACGATTATCGACTCAATTCAAACAATGCGGATTAACACGCTTAATTCCGCTCCCGGTAGCGTTACCCAAGTTCGGGAATGTGCCGGCGCGTTTATGGCTGTCGCCAAAAAAAAAGAAACCCCGATTTTTATAATCGGACACGTCAATAAAGACGGCGGCATAGCGGGACCGAAGGTCTTGGAGCATATCGTAGACACCGTGCTGTATTTCGAGGGGGACAGGCAGCTTTCTTACAGAATACTGCGCGCCGTCAAAAACAGGTTCGGCTCCACCAACGAAATCGGTGTGTTTGAAATGCGCGAGCACGGTCTGCGCGAGGTTCCGAACCCGTCGGCGATGCTTTTGTCGGGCAGACCCAAGGATGTTTCAGGTATAAGCGTTTTATGCACAATGGAAGGAACGCGCCCGATTTTGGCGGAAGTACAAGCGTTGGCGGCGAAGAGCGGTTTTGCCGCTCCGAGGCGGGTTTCAAACGGTTTTGACTATAACCGCCTTTGTCTTATTTTAGCGGTTCTGGAAAAACGGGCGGGGTTGTTTTTCGGCGGGCTTGACGTTTACATAAACATAACGGGCGGTTTGCGCGCGGACGAACCCGCCGCCGATTTGGCGGTGGCTTTGGCGCTGTATTCCGGGGTTTGCGACATTGCCGTGCCGGAGGATTTGGCGGTTTTCGGCGAAA
>JAIRWE010000166.1 GCA_031253365.1 Oscillospiraceae bacterium
GTTCGGCACAACACCGTGCTGGTAATTGAGGAAGCCTACCAGCTTTTACCCGAAAACTGCTCCTTCGGACGAAGCGTGATTAACGCCATGCTTAACAGAATGGAGGACGAGCGCCGCCTTTTCAACGTGATATTCATTTTGTACGGCGAATATTACGACGCGTTTTTGAAAATCAATCCGGGTTTGGAATCGCGGACGGCGACATATTGGTTTCCGGATTACACGTCGTCGCAGCTGCGAAAAATTATGCGGAAGATGCTCGACGACAGCGGCGACGCGATAACCCCCGCCGCTTACAGGAAAGCGGCACTGAAACTGCGCGAGCTTTACAAGAGCGGGGCGTCAAGGAAGGGCAACGCGAGAATAGTAAGGAAAATACTCGAAGATATGCGGCAAAAGCGATTTAAGAGAATGCGTAAAAACGCGGAAGGCGACAGATACTTGTTTACGGAAAGCGACGTTTCGGGAGAGAAATATGTTCACAGGAAGCAGTTGGCGGTATTCAGCTTGAATTAGGTTTTCAGAGAAGCCATGCGGGTTTTGCGGCTTTTCTTCCAAGAAAAATTCGCTTTTTCCTTGATTTTTTCAGTCAAATATGTTACAATATGCGTACTTGAATTCGCTCATAAAAACGTCGGCGTGAAGCCTGTTCGCCAGGTTTCGGGGGAACAAAGGAGTCGCAATGAAAAATACGATTAAAGTTGACTTCAACGCTTATGCGATTTTTCAAAAGATGAAGGATATGTTAATGATGGAAGAGTTCGCGCCCAAAAGGAGATACAGCATAATCGGCGAAATAAACGATTTGACCGAAACCGAAAGCTGGGAAAAAATTACCGAGTTTGTGGACCAGCTTGAAGCGCTGTTAATGGATAACCAAACAAAAGCGAAATTCATAATAGAATTTATCGACTCAAATATAAGCCAGTAGGCGACCCCGGGAAACCGCGCGAAAACGGTTCTCGGGATTTGTCGGCAAAGGGTTTTCGGTCGGATAAAAACGGGCGGTTAAAAAAACGCGGAGGTAATTTAAATGGAAAACTCAGTAAATCTCAGACGGGAAATGGTGGATTCAATTTTAAAGCAATCAAAAGAAATCAGCGAAAAAATCAATCATGACATCCAGGTTTTTTTTCAGCTTTTAAGAGATTTGATGCTCGAGAATACGGTGAAGGGCGTTTGGGGCGGCAGGGCGGAGTTTCCGATTAAAAACGGGGTGGAGGACGGAAACGAGTTTGTGATAATAGAAAACGAGGACGGACGCCATAAGTTTTTCGTGGATAAGCTGTGCCATTTCGCGGAGCAGGAAGAAATAATCGTTTCGGAAACGGGGGTTATTTTCAGCAATAACCTTATCCCCGGCGAAGAGAGCGGGAAAAATTTCGGTAAATTCAGTTCTTACGGCAGATATGTGGAATTTATAGCCGATTTTTTCACCCCCGCCAAAAACGAGAACTCGCTCAAATCCGAAATACTCGCGGAATTTGAAAGAAGCAAGCCGGTCTACGAAACCCGCGTCAGGGACGTCTGCGGCGAAATTTTCGACGAAACAAGGATTATGGAGTGTTTCGGCTATAAAGCCAAATATTACAAAGACGCGTTTCCGGCGAATTTGGCTTATTCTTTCGTGGGCGAGCATTTGAACCCGATTTCCGTTCCGGCAAGGCAGCCGTATACCGAAATCGTTATCAGCGAAGCCGAAAAGCGGGGAATCAACATCACGGAGATAGAGGACGACGGGATGTACAGCAGTATAATCAGGTGCGCACTTTTGGTGTTCGAGGAAAAGATGGAAGGGGAATTGGCATACGTCGGTATTTTAAGGCAGCAGATTAAAGAAGCGCAGACAAAATACGAAAAGCGCGTGAAAGCGGTGGAAGAAAAAAGGGAGGAAATTTCAGCGATATTCGGGGAAATTTTGCCCAAGGTAAAGGAAAAGTTTGACAAAACCGCCGACTCAAACGGTAAGGTTTATGTGGTTTTCAGCGAAACGGACAACCCCGAGTATATAGTTTGCGAACAAAAAATATACTGGGAGCTTCACGATGAATTTGAAAAGCGCTTCGAGAAAGAAGGCTTTAAGATGGGGTGCGGCAGCGATACGGAACACTATATAAATTGCTTGGCGATTTCGCGTTTAAGCTGAATACAGATTCTGAAGAAACATTTTCCCCCGCCTTGGAAAGGCGGGGGAAACGTTCATGCCGTGAAAAACGAAACGTGAGCGCGGTTACGTCAGTATCGAGTGTTCGTCGTTGATGTCAAACAGATGAATGTTGTTCGGGTTAATCGCCAGCCTCACGACGTCTTGCGGGCGCGCGGTCGAGCGCGAGGAAACGCGCACGGTCAGCGGGATATTCTCGCAGGTGAGGTACAGATAGGTTTCCGCACCCATCATTTCCGTGACGTCAACGGTGGCTTCGATTATACCGGTTTTGGCGTTGGAAATGAACATTTCCTCGTCGTGGATATTTTCGGGGCGAACGCCGAGAATGACTTCCTTGTCGACGTAATATCTGAGTGCTTCAATATCGCTTTTAGACTGGGGAATCTCAACGTAGAACTTGCGCCCGCGGGTGGTTTTCGTGTCTTCGGAACCGAATTCCACGGTGTATTTGTTGTTGAGCATAAGCAATTTCGCGTCGATGAAGTTCATCTGCGGCGAACCGATAAATCCGGCGACGAACTTGTTGACGGGGTTGGTGTACAGATTAATCGGCGAGTCAATCTGTTGAATGTACCCGTCTTTCATGACAACAATCCTGTCGCCCATCGTCATAGCTTCAATCTGGTCGTGCGTTACGTAAATGAACGTCGTCCCGAGTTTTTTGTGCAGTTTCGCCAGCTCCGTCCTCATCTGCGCCCTCAATTTGGCGTCCAAGTTGGACAAAGGCTCGTCAAGCAGGAACACCTGCGGGTCGCGGACAATCGCGCGACCTAAGGCGACACGCTGCCGTTGACCGCCGGACAGCGCCTTCGGTTTACGGTCAAGCAGATGGGCGATGTCAAGGATTTTCGCCGCTTCGTCAACCAATTTTTTGATTTGGTCTTTCGGAACCTTCCTGAGTTTTAGCCCGAACGCCATGTTCTCGAAAACAGTCATGTGCGGATAAAGCGCGTAGTTTTGGAACACCATCGCGATGTCCCTGTCTTTGGGAGCCACGTCGTTCACAAGACGGTCGCCAATGAACAATTCGCCCTCGGAAATTTCCTCCAACCCGGCAATCATGCGCAGTGTCGTGGATTTCCCGCAGCCGGACGGTCCTACGAGAATGATAAATTCCTTATCCTTGATGTTCATCGTGAAATCCGAAACCGCAACGACGCCGCCCGGATAACGTTTGTAAATGCCCCTGAGTGATAAACTGGCCATTTCAAGAAACCTCCTGTATGTTTGTATGGAATTCTGCACCTACTATAATAACAGATATTCCCCGAAAAGGGAAGAATCTAATTTACTAAAATTTTATCGACAGCTTTATATATTTTCACCAAGCGTGCCAAATTCCGCAACGAATACAATTTGAATTATTGTGAAATTGCACAAAAAAACGCATAAAATCCCGTATTCGTAATGTTTATCATATATTTTTCGTATACCTTGCCAAAATTAACGTCGTAAATTTGTATATTTCTTATTATTTTCGCCGCGATTTTTTAAAAAAACGTTAAAAAAACGCTGTTTTTTCAAAAAATGTATGTGTTAAAATGATGTGACCCATAAAAAGAATGAGAAGCGTTCCTGAATATGGTATAATGAGTTTACTACTAAAACATTAAACCAAAGGAGAACTTCTCATGAAAGTAATTA
>JAIRWE010000168.1 GCA_031253365.1 Oscillospiraceae bacterium
AATTCCGCCGGACTGCGTCACCTCTCCTCGCAAGGCACAAAGCCTTACTCGTCGAGTTTCCTTGTCCGACAAAATTTTTCTTGAAAACCGCCTGAAAAAGGTTTTCGGAGGTTGCCTATTGCATAAAAAATTGTCTTTCCAAATCGGCGGTGGCGAGCGGCTTCCCGTGGAAATATCCCTGCGCCTCATCGTAACCGAGCCGTTGAAGGATGTCCCACTGTTCCTGCGTTTCCACGCCTTCGGCGACCACGCGAAACTTCATCGCTTTGCCCATTTCGATAATCGCCTGCGCTATTTTTTCCGACGCGGGGTTTTCGCATATATCATAAATCAAACTGCGGTCAACCTTCAAGACGTCGATGGGGAGCTGTTTTATCGCCGATAGCGACGAGTAGCCCGTTCCGAAATCGTCCATTGACACCGAAACGCCGAGTTTCTTGATATTCCTGAGCATATCAATCGTGTGTTCGATGTCTTGGACCGCCATTGTTTCGGTTATCTCAACCTCGAAATATTTGGGGTCAAGGTTGGATTCCATCAACGTGTGCTTTATGGTTTTGACTATATCCGTTTTGTAAAGCTGAACCTTCGATATATTAACCGAAACCTTTATCGGCTTATACCCTTTAATCTGCCAGTATTTATTCTGGTTGCACGCCTGCCGCAGACCCCATTCGTCTATCTTCATGATAATGCCGACGTCTTCGGCTATCGGTATGAACTCGTAAGGCTGAATAAGCCCGCGTTTGGGATGGTTCCAGCGGATAAGCGCCTCCGCGCCGATAATTTCACCGGTTTTGAAGCTGATTTTCGGTTGATAATACAGTTCAAACTCGCTGTGCTTCAACGCGGAAACTATCTCGTATTCAATCAGTTCGCGGTCGTGTATCTTTTTTTCCACGGAGTCGTCATAGTAATGGCAGACTTCCTTTCCTATATCGTCGCTCGCGTAAAGCATGATGTTCGCTTTGTAATAAAGCGTTTGAACGTCGTCAACCCCGTCGTAAACGCAGACGCCCGCGTCGAAGCGTACTTGGTCTTTCAGATTGGCGGGAAGAATGTTGTCGTTGCAACTGTTTTCGAGAAAAAGAAGCAATTCCTTCGTGAGCCTCTCAATATCGCGGCGCGGTTCCTTGCACCCCATAATCAGCGCGAAGTCGTCGGTTCCCAGTCTTCCGATAACCGTTTTTTCGGACGAGAATTTAACCAACCCTTCCGCGTAGCATTTTATAAGGCGTTCCCACATATCGTTGCCGAAAATGGAATTGATTTTCATCATTCGTTCGATTTTTATTGAGGACATAACCGCGTTCCCGCCGACTTCATCGATAGCGGAAAGCAACGCGCTCCCCTTGTCCATGAACCCCCTGCGGTTCAGCAGCCCGGACATGGGGTCGACAAGGCTCGCGCCGTCGTAAAGGTTATACCGTTCCCGTTGGTTTGTGACGTCGATGAAGGCGCCCGTTATCCGCGTGACGTTGCCGGATTCGTCCTTGACGCCGCGCCATTTAAGCATAAAGCTGTGATAGTCGTTATTTTTAATCAGCAATTTTATTTCCGCTTCAAGCGTGTCGCTGATACCGCTGAGAAGATTTTTCAGCTTTATCTGGTAGCTGTTCAAATCCACGCTGTAAACCTTGCGCGCGAGGTCGTCAAGCATCAGTTCCTCATTATCGGAAAACCCCAGCATCTTTTTGCCGCCTTCGGAAATTTCAACGCGGGGAAGCTCGTCGACGGAAATGTATATTATGCCGATTTCCGCGCTTTCCATCGCCATATCGAAGTTTTCCTCGGTTATGTAGTTGCGCCGGCGCTGTTCGTAGAGTTCGCTTTTGACGTACCTCATCTCGGTTTCGTCAATCCCCTCCGAAATAATCAACACCACCGTTTTTTTCACCTCGACGGTTTCACTGCGCCACTTGACGTAGCAGTTCTCCCCTTCCGCGGCGGAAAAAACGCTGTCCACGCCGTTTTCGTTCAAGGCGGCGACAAGCAGGGCGGACGGCGTGAAATTATCGACCGTTTTCTCGTTCCCGAAGATGGAGAGGATAAAATTCGCGTCGGGATTCCTGCCTAAGGAATACAGCCTGTTCCTCAGGGCGTCGTTGACATGAATATAGCTGAGGTCGGATTTCCATATAATGGTATACCTGTTGCTCGCTTTCAAAAGAGCTTCAAGTTTTCTTTCCGACACCGAAATTTTCACGCTCTGAACCGTCGCGGTTACAAACGCCGCCCCCGCCGCCGAAACAAGCGCGACCGCCAAACCCCATACCCATTCCATGCCGTATCCCCCGTGAAAAAAATATCGTGAAAAAAAATATTCGGCACTCATAACGCAGGGCGGCAACCTGCCGCCCTGCCGTTGTAGTTATTCCGTTTTGTCCTCAATGTACTTTACCACGTCCCCGACCGTTTTTATCGTTTCGACTTGGTCGTCGGGGATTTCCAAATCAAACTCTTCCTCAAAACTCATAACGAGGTCCACAACGTCAAGCGAATCCGCCCCCAAATCGTCCTGAATGTTCGCCGAAAGCGTGACTTTGTCTTCCTCCACGTCCAGCTGGTCAATTATAATTGACTTTACCTTTTCAAAAACCATTTCAAAATCCTCCGTGACTGTCGTTTTTTCTATTATAAGTCATTGCGTTAAAATAATCAATAGAAAAATCCGCGAAACAGCCACAAAAGTTTTCAACTTATGATATGGCGGTTTGTTACTCATGCACAAACGAAAACATACCGATTTTTCTGAACTTTTCATATCTGTTTTTGAGAAGGACGTCGACGTCGGTTTTGATAAGTCTTTGAACCGCCTCGAAGAGAAAGTCGGAAATATTTTCGGCGGTTGATTGCGGGTCGTTATGCGCGCCGCCTTCGGCTTCGGGGATAATTTTTTCGCATACGCCCAATTCGAGCATATCCTCGGAGGTTATTTTCATAAGCTCCGCCGCCTGTGTTTCAAGGGTGGGGTCCTTCCATAAAATGGAAGCGAATCCGCGCGGCGAGATTACCGAATACAGCGCGTTCTCGAGGAGCATTAACTCGTCGCACACGGCGAGCGCGAGCGCCCCCCCGCTTCCGCCTTCGCCCAGAACGATTGAAACAATCGGCGTGCGAAGGCTCATAAATTCCATCAGATTTTTGGCAATCGCCTCGCCTTGCC
This sequence comes from Oscillospiraceae bacterium, assembly GCA_031253365.1. Taxonomy (GTDB): domain Bacteria; phylum Bacillota; class Clostridia; order Oscillospirales; family Ruminococcaceae; genus Ruminiclostridium_E. The sequence goes on from JAIRWE010000168.1 coordinate 3,167, forward strand.
CGCGTTTTTCCGCTTCAATCCCGCAGAACGCGCCCGGCGTGTCAATCAGGCAAACCACGGGGCGGCGGAATTTCTCCGCCTGTTTGGCGAGCCTCAAAGCCTTTCTGTAACCTTCCGGGTGCGGCATGGCAAAATTTGAACGCTTGTTCTCGTCGATGTCGCGCCCCTTGACGTGGGCGATTACCGTGACGGGTATGCCCATAAAAAAAGCCAGCCCCGCCATTATCGCGGGGTCGTCCCCGTAATACCGGTCTCCGTGCAGCTGGGTGAAATTATGGAAAATCATGGGAATGTAGTCGTTGACGGTGGGGCGGTTCTTGTTGCGGATAAGTTCAAGGCGTTTGGCGGCGCTTATTCTGCTCACTTCATTCCTCCTGTTTGCGGTAATTATGGACTTTCAGCAACCTTGAAAGGATTTTGCGCATCCTTTTCCTGTCCGTTATCATATCGACGAAACCGTTTTCCAGAAGAAATTCCGCGGACTGGAAATCATCGGGCAAATGCTGTTTGATTGTGTCTTGGATTACACGGCGCCCCGCGAAACCGATAAGCGCTTTGGGTTCGGCGATGATGACGTCTCCGAGCGACGCGAACGACGCCGTCACACCGCCGGTCGTGGGGTCCGTAAGAACGGTTATATAAAGCTGCCTCGCTTCGTTATGGCGCGCAATCGCCCCGCTTGTTTTCGCCATTTGCATGAGGGAGATTATCCCCTCCTGCATTCGCGCCCCGCCCGAAGCCGCGAAAATAATCACGGGCAGTTTGCGTTCGGTCGCGTATTCAAAAAGACGGGTAATCTTTTCGCCCACGACGCTGCCCATACTCGCCATCATAAAGTGGCTGTCCATGATTCCGATAACGGCGCGGTAGCCCTGAATGGTACATTCCCCCGTAACCACCGCCTCGTTGGTTTTACATTCGCAGGAAAGCCGCGAGATTTTCTTTTCGTAATCGGGGAAGCCTATCGGGTTCATCGAAACCATGTCCCCGTCAAATTCGCGGAAACTGCCCTTGTCGGCGGTAATATCCAACCTTTCCCGCCATGTAAGGCGCGAGTGGTAATCGCAGTGCGCGCATACCTTGCGGTTTTTTTCAAATTCCTCCATATAAGCCGTGGCGCGGCAACGCGGGCATTTGAACAGCAAATTGCCCGGAATTTCGGGTTTTTTGTGCGTTTCGGGCAAAGGCGAACTCTTTTCGTCTTTGTCCTTAAAGCGGTCTCTCACGGTTTTGAACAAGTCTTCAAGTCCCATTTTTATTTTTATCCTAACGTAATCTCAATCTCGTGCGTTCCGTTCCCGAACGCCGCGACGACGTTCCCGGGTTTTTCCTCGCCGTCAACAAGCATTTTAACCACGCCTTTGCAAACGTGTTTCGGGTTCTTGACCGTGATGTTGTAAACGACGCCCCTGAATATTCTCGTAAGCGTGAAACCGTCCCATTCTTTCGGGATTGACGGGTCGATTTTCAGACCGTCGTACTGCGGTTTAATCCCCAAAATATACTGCGAAACCGCCACGAAATTCCACGCCGCCGTTCCCGTCAGCCAAGAGTTTTTCGCTTCGCCGTGGCGCGAGGCGTCTTTACCCGCAATCATCTGCGCGTAAACGTAGGGTTCGGTGCGGTGCAGATTGGACATTTCCTCTCTGAACGCCGGCGCGATTTTGGAATAATACTCGAACGCCTTGTCCCCCCTGCCGACTTCGGCTTGCGCGCATATAACCCAAGCGTTATTGTGACAGAATACGCTCGCGTTTTCTTTATACCCGGGCGGATAGGTGGAAATTTCGCCGTATTCGATGTAATATTCGGTGAAAGCGGGATTGTTAAGCACCAACCCGTGGTCGGTGTTAAGGTATTTGTCCACGCTGTCGAGCGTTTTTATATCAAAGCCTTCCTGCTTGCCCAACCCCGCCAAAACCGCAAAGCCCTGCGGTTCTATGAAAATCCTGCCTTCGTCGCAATCCTTTGAACCCAATTTTCTCCCGTAGTCGTCGTAAGCGCGCAAAAACCATTCCCCGTCGAAGCCGTGTTCCACGGTAATCCCGCGCATTTTTTCAATTTCGGAATCGGCGCGGACCGCCTCGGCTTCGTCGCCTTTTATGCGGCACATAGCGGAATATTCCGGACCGATAAAGCAAAACATAGCCGCAATCATTACCGATTCGGCAACCTTGCCGTCCTTGGATGTGGTGGTTTGGAAGGACTGCCCCGGCGCGCTTGAAAAGCAGTTGAGGTTCAGACAGTCGTTCCAGTCGGCGCGCCCTATCAACGGCAACCCGTGCGGACCCGTCTTCGTAATCACATGGTTGAACGCCCTTTTCATGTGGTCAAGGAGGGTGGCGGAAAGTTCCTCCCTGTTTTCGTAAGGAACCATTTCGTCAAGCACCGCGAAATCGCCCGTTTCCTTCAAATAAGCCGAAACCGCCAAAATCATCCACAGCGGGTCGTCGTTGAAGTTGGAACCCAGTTCGTGGTTCCCCATTTTTGTGAGCGGCTGATATTGGTGATAAGCGCCGCCGTCTTCCAGCATTGTGGCGGCGAGGTCCAATATGCGTTCCCTCGCCCTTGACGGAATTTGATGCACAAACCCCAATATATCCTGATTGGAATCGCGAAACCCCATACCCCTGCCTATTCCCGATTCAAAATAAGAGGCGGAACGCGACATGTTGAACGTCACCATACACTGATACTGATTCCAGATGTTAACCATGCGGTTGAGCCGTTCGTCGGGGGAATTTACGCTGTATTGACCGAGGAACGTGTTCCAGTGGGCTTTCAGTTCCTCAAAAAGTTTGTCGGCTTTTTCGGCGGTATTGCAGCGTTCAATCATTTCATAGGCTTTTTTCTTGTTGATGATGTTTTTGCGGGAATTCCCGGACGTGATAATCTTCTCCCCGCCTGTCAAATTTTCGGCGAATTTGTCCTCAAAATCATTTTCGACATAACCGAGGACGAACACCAAATCGCGTTTTTCGCCCGCTTCCAGCCCTATTTCCACGAAGTGAGAAGCAATCGGCGACCACCCGTCCGCGACCGAGTTGTGCGAAATCCCGTTCATCGGAACCTGCGCCTCGCCGAACCCGTTGTACATCCCCAAAAAACTTTCCCTCGCGGTGTCAAAACCCGTCAGTTTGGCGTTCACCGAGTAAAACGCGAAATGATTGCGGCGTTCCTTGTATTCCGTTTTGTGGAAAATTGCGGAACCCTCAATTTCCACTTCACCCGTGTTGAAGTTGCGCTGAAAGTTCGTGGTATCGTCCTGCGCGTCCCATAAACACCATTCCGCAAAGCTGAACAGCTTGATTTTTTTGTAATCCTTCGTGACGTTGCGGAGGGAAACCTTATGCACCTCTCCATTGAAGTCCTGCGGGACAAAAAACCTCACCTCGGCTTCGACGCCCTTCGAGCCGCCCTTGATAATCGTGTAACCGAGCCCGTGCCGACATTCGTAGCTGTCGAGTTTTGTTTTCACGGGGGACCACCCCGGATTCCAGACGTGACCTTCGTCGTTGATATAAAAATACCTGCCCCCCATATCCACCGGGACGTTGTTATAGCGATAACGCGTAATCCTGCGTAAACGCGCGTCCTTGTAAAAGCTGTACCCCCCCGCCGTGTTCGATATAAGAGAGAAAAACCCCTGCGTTCCGAGGTAGTTAATCCAAGGGTAAGGGGTCTGCGGCGACGTAATCACATATTCCTTGTTTATGTCGTCGAAATAACCGAATTTCATCGTTGCTCCTCCTGAGTATCAAAAATTTGTCATTACGGTCATTATATAACATTTCCCCAAAAAATTCAAGACTTTACGAAGAATTTTTTATAAAAAAAACAATTTTTTTTTAGAAATGTATATGTTAAAATGATGTGACCCATAAAAAGAATGAGAAGCGTTCCCAAATATGGTATAATGAGTTTACTACTAAAACATTAAACCAAAGGAGAGCTTCTCATGAAAGTAATTA
>JAIRWE010000172.1 GCA_031253365.1 Oscillospiraceae bacterium
ATTATCTGAAAATTTGTACATTTTTGCTCCTCCTCTGCAAGGTTTTTGCGGGATTTACAGTTTTTCCCTTGCAGATATTATAGCATACTTTGTCGATTTTTTCAAGTGTAATGCGGGATTATGAATTGTTCAGCAGGGATTAAATAATCTTGGTACGACTGTCGTTATTGTCACACACGATATTAGCGTCGCCGATAAGTGCAAACATATTATTAAAATCTCCGACGGTCAAATATTGTAGACGCCGCTGTGAGTATTTTCGTTCAGCGGTTATGGATTGGTCGGCAGGGATTATCTGACATTTACTACGGAGGAAAAGGTTTTGTGAATGATTAGAACAGCTTGTGCTTTCAGTCGGACAATGCTATAATGAAGTCACCGCAAATATGTAACTTGTTGCGCATATTTTGTACAATACATACAAAAAAAAAATAAAAACCGCGTATTTATGTGTATTATACGAATAGAATTTTTTGATAGAGTGTGATATAATGACTGCGTCGTGAAACTTTTAGAATGGTATTATGAAAAAACGATTCTTTGGCACGATTGCGCCGTTGACTATGGTATTAGTAAATATCGTGCTACTATGGTAAAAGTGTTATCAAAATAAATCAGGAGGACAAAACGATGCAAAACAAAATCCATCATGTTAATGCTTTAGAAGCGGCTGAAATCGCGCAAAAAACAAGAGATTCCGGCAATTTGCATTTGGTAGAAATACAAGGGAAAAAAATTCAGTCATGGGAAGATTTCTACCAGAAAATGGAAGAAGGATTTAGATTTCCTACAATATCAGTCAATTATAATGCTTATCTTGATTGGATCGAAGACCTAGATTGGCTTGGAAAAGACGGATATGTTTTAATAATCCATGACTACAAGAATTTTCTGGAGCAAGACCTATTGCTTAAAGACAGAATAATGGAAGGCTTTGCCGACATGATATTACCTTGGTGGCAGGGTGATGACGAGGATAGCGTTGTGCATTGCGTTGTCGGAGGTGAAGCGAAACCGTTTAATGTTTACCTTGTTGATTGAAAAGATTTGCCCACACGGTGGCGGTTCGGAAAGGTTTTCGGAGGTTGCCCGTAAGTCGGTCTGAAACTCAGTCGCCCGTGGTTTCCCTTAAAATTAAGCTGTGCGGCAGTATATAAAGACCATTGTCACGCATACCCGATTTAATGTTCTGTATCAGCTTTTCCGTTACTATACGCCCCTGAAGGACGCGCGGGTGTTCCACGGTTGAGATGTGGGGGGTGAAAATCCGCGAGAACGGTATGTTGCCGAACCCGAAAATCAATATATCCTTACCGACTTTTCTTTTTTGTTTCGCGGCTGCCCTTACGGCGCCGATTGCCATCATATCGGAGGCGCAGAAAATCGCTGTGGGCGGATTTTTCAGGTTGAGCAAGGCTTCGCACCCTTCCGCGCCAGACTCGTTACCGTAATCCCCGTAGTACACGTATTGTTCGTTATAGGGTATGTCGTTGTCTTTCAGGGCTTGCAGGTATCCGATTTCACGGTCGGTCGACGATTGCGAGCGGGTTTCGGCACTTATCATCGCGATTTTTTTATGCCCTTTCCCTATCAGGTAACTCGTCGCGTCTTTTCCCGCCCGTATGTTGTCGATGGTGACGGTGAGTGCTTTGCAATGTTCGACCCTTTCAAGGCAGACGGCGACGTTGTGGCTGTCGGCAAGCCCCGATATTGTCTTTGCGTCTGATTTGGGGGCGAGGAGAATCACGCCGTCCGCCGAATGCGTGAACAACATTCCGAGAAGGCGCATTTCGTGGGCGGGGTCGTCGTGCGAGGGCGCGACGATGATGTCGAACCCTTCCGCCAACGCCGCCTGCTCTATCCCCTCGAGGACATCCGTATAAAAGTCGCGCCTTATTGTCGCCGTGACGACAAGTATGCGCCCCGCTTCGTTTTTGCGCAAGTCGCGCCCCTGAAAACTCGGGTTATAGCCCAATTTTTCAATCGCGCTCCTGACGGTGTCCGCCGTGCCGGGCGAAACGTTCGTCTTTTTGTTGAGCACGCGGGAAACCGTCGCCACGGAAACATTCGCCGCGCGCGCGACATCTTTTATCGTTACGTTCATAGCGGACGCCTCCTGTTACGGGCAACCTCCGAAAACCCTTTTTCGGAAACCGCCATTATAATTATAAATGAAAACGCTGCCGTTTACAATAGGCTAAATAAACAAAATTAAACGCGTTTTTTAGTATTAAATAAATAAGGACGTAAAAAAATGAGTAAATTTACCCGAGACCTAACCGAGGGTTCGGTCGCCAAAAAACTCGTCAGGTTCGCCGCGCCGTTTTTCGCCGCGAATTTTATGCAGGCCCTTTACGGCATAACCGACAGGATTATAGTGGGCAATTTCGTGGACACCGCCGAAAGTTCGCTCGGTACGGAGGCGCTTTATGTTTCCTGGGCCGTAATGATGTTTATGAACGCCGTCATCATCGGTTTGTCCGTGGGCGTGACGGTTATTATCGCGCAGTGCGTGGGCGCGAAAAGGCACGAACGCTTAAAGGGCATAATCGGCACGACGTTTTCGGCTTTTGGGGTAATCGCGATTGTTTTGTCATTGCTGCTTTTTGTGTTCGCGCCGCCGCTTCTGCGCGTTTTGCAAACGTCTGAAGCCGCTTTCGGCGGCGCGTCGGCGTACCTGAGAATAAACGCGGCGGGGTTCATTTTCGTCGTGGGCTACAATTCCGTAAGCGCGGTGCTGCGCGGAATGGGCGACAGTCTGCGTCCCATGGTTTTCGTGGCGATTGCCGCGTCGCTGAACATAGTCCTTGATTTGCTGTTTATCGGGGTGTTGGAGTGGGGTTTGGCGGGCGCGGGGTTTGCAACAATCATCGCGCAGGCGCTCAGCTTTATCCTTGCCGCCGTCTATCTTTCCCGTAGCGGGTTCGTTTTCGACTTTAAGCCGGGCAGCTTTCGCGTGAAGCGCGAGGAATTGAACAACATTATCAGGTTGGGGTTGCCGAGCGCGGCGCAGCAATCGTTGGTTCAAGGCTCGTTCCTCGCCATTACGCCGCTTGCCAATTCTATCGGCGCGGCTTCAATCGCGGCGGTGATGGGCGCGATAAACGGACTTGCCGTTCTGCCGGCGCAGGCCATGATGGCGGCCGTTTCCTCCATGACGGGGCAGAACATAGGCGCGGGTAAAATCGACCGCGCAAAAAAGGTTATGTATTCCGCGATGCTGATGATTTTGCCCGTTTCGCTGACGGTGTGGGCAATAGTGTTCTTTTTCCCGGAAACGCTTATGGGCATTTTCACGAATTATGCGGGCAACGCCGACACGGGGGCGAATTATCTGCGCATAGGCTGCACGGAATATATCGTCGTTTCGGAGCTTTTTATGATAAACGGACTGCTCTTGGGAGCCGGACACCCGAAGGTCACGCTCGTGAACAGCTTTGTAAATTCAATACTGCTACGGGTTCCGCTTGCATACTTTTTCTCTCTCGGGCTGGGGATGGGGATTTACGGAATACCCATGGCCACGGCAATCGCCCCGACCGGCGGGTTCATCATAGCGTGGGGTTTTTATTTAAGCGGCAAATGGAAAACGAGGACGATTTAGGCGGTCGCCGGGATACGGGAGCGCCCCTTGAAATCTAAATTCCGCGAAGCCGCGTCAGCATATGGTAAGCTGACCGTCGTCCGTCAAAGCCGCGAACCGCTGTTTCAGCTCGTCGTTTTCGCCGCGTGTTTCCTCCAATTCCTTTTGCAGACGGATTATTTCCGCTTCTTTCGACTTGGCGTAGCTGTCAAAGGACTTTTCGTAATTGTGGAGGGTGTCGCGCAGTTTTGCGTTTTCCTCGTTGTTTACGGCGGCGACCGCTTCCAGTTCCAAAGCCGCGCTCTTATAGGTGTCGTTTACGCGGCTGTCAAACAGCTTTTCGTATTCGGACAGCTTGACGCGCAACTCGCTGTTCTCCCTTTCTTTAATTGACGCGATTTCCGAAAGGGCGTCCCCCGCGCTGTCATAAACGCTCATTGAGTGTTCGTCCCACAGCTTTTCGTATTCGAGGAGTTTGGCGCGCAACTCGTTGTTTTCCTGTTCCTTGACCACGGCGATTTGGGCGAGTTCGCTTTCCGCGCTGTTCATGTTTTCGATGAGCAGTTTTCGGTTTTCCAGCTCGGAGCGCTTGATTTTTTCGTTCATTTCCTCGCTTGTTTTTTCGTAAGACACCCTGTCCTTGTCCGCGTTGTCCAACAAGTCAAACGCGGTGAGCGTGAGGATTTCCGTTTCCGGTCTGCCCTTCAGTCGCTCCCCGAACTCTTTTATCCGCTCCTCAAGGGCGCGGGCGATGCGTTCTATACGCTCCGGCTCTTCGTCCGTAAGCAGAGAATAAACGCGCTCACAAATCCTAATTTGCAGTTTTTCCATAAGCTATTCCTCTGTTTTTATTATGTCTATGTTGATTTTATACTCACCCACGACCCACGCTTCGGCGTCCGCCAGCGCGAGCCTGAAATTGGCGCCTATCGTCCGCGTCCCCTCGGAATCGATTCCGAGCAAATCCACCGTCGCCCTGAAATCCGCCGAGGACAGCGAATGGATAAAACTCGACGGTCCGACCACGTTCACGGAAATTTGCTGCGTTATATATTTCACCTCGTATCCCTGCGGGGTATTGCGCGCGTTGAAATTTTCGGCGGACACCTCAAAAAACATGGAGCCGTAATAATCCACGTCGTCGAAGGTCAAAAGGGCGTAATTCTTGCCTGTCAGATTGGTATAAGTCTGTGGAATCTCGAACTCGACCGAACACCCCGCCTGCAAATCGTTCAGCGTAAGCTCGTTCAGCGATAACTCGATGATGTTTTCAAAATTGTCAATGGACGAATCCGGAGAGGAAATCGTCAGTTCCTCCGGGTCCACGCTCATTCTGTCGTACAGCGAATCCAGGTTGAAATTTGAAGGGGCGTCTATCAGAACCTTTACGGGTACGGTTCTCAGCTTAAAAACGGGTACCGTTACGTGAAAAGAGCTGTTTTCGATGTAAATGTCGTCGGTGTTGAGTTTCACCCCGTTTTTGCCGTAAAGTATCAGTTCCCCCCTTAAATCTTCCGCCGTCACCGTCAAAACGTCGCCGTAAACCGCTCTGACCTCCGCGCGCGTCACCAAGTCCACCAATGACTTCTCGCCGGATATTTTGACGGTTTTCGGCGTTACGTCAAGGTTGTCGTAGTCTATCCTCATTCCCTCCACCGCTTCGATGCCTTCCGCGCTCGGGACGACGTCAAGCGTCACTTCGGCGGTTTGAATGACTTTGATGTTTTTGGTGATATTATCGCTCAGAACGTCGCATTTTATCCCGTCGGTCACCGGCTTGATAACGACGTTCACGGTATGCTCGCCCGCGTCTTTCACGCTTGACAGGTCAAGGAACGCCGTAAAATCCTCGGCGCGGAGCCCGCCTATGTCGTACCGCTTCCCTTGTATCCGCGCGGTGACCATCCCGCTGAATTCCTCGGACAGCTCGAGACTGTTCTCGGTCATATCGTCATAATCGGACGGGTGCGCCGTGACGGGCATATCGATATTCCTTATGACGTCGGGAAAAAGCTGGAACGAAATCGCGAACCAAATTATAATCGACAGAACGAACGCGAAAATAATCGTTTTTAAATTCGTCGCCGGAATCTTTAAAAAGTTTAGTATAACCTTTTTCAAGCGTCGTCCTCCTTAACCTTGCTTTTGTACGGCTTTTTCCTCTTTTCGCGGCGCGGTTTGTCCTGCGCCGACGGCATAATCGTCTGCGTCAGGTAGCCGTGCAGTTTCTGATAATCGTAGCCGCGCCGCAACGCGCCGTTTTCGGCTATTGAAATTATACCCGTTTCTTCCGAAACGATAATGACGATTGCGTCGGAAACCTCGCTCATTCCGATTGCCGCGCGGTGGCGCGAACCCAAGTCCTTTGATATAAGCTCCTCTTTTTGCGGTTTGGGCAGAAAGCACCCTGCGGCGAGAATAAGCCCCTCCCGCACTATAACGGCGCCGTCGTGCAACGGCGTGTTGGGGTGGAAGATATTCCTGAACAATTCCTCGGACGGCAGGGCGTTTAAGATCGTTCCCGTGCTTATCTGTTCGCCGAGCTTGGTGTCGCGCTCCATTACTATCAGCGCGCCCGTGGCCGTCCGCGAAAGTTTTTCGCACGCCTGCGTTATCTGGTCTATCGCCCCGCTTATCCTGTGGCTCGTGTTGTAAGGCTGGTTTTCAAGGTTGAACGCTATTGTTTTCACCAACTTGACCCTGCCCATTTTTTCGAGTACGCGCCGCAGTTCGGGTTGGAACATAACGATTATCGCTATAATCCCCATGTTGATAATCGTTTCGCTTAACAGCCCGAGAACCTTGAAATCAAGCTGCTGCAAAAGCATCAAAACGATAAAGATAAAGAAAATCCCCTTCAAAAGCTGTTCGGCCTGCGTTTCCCTCACGAATCGTATAAGTATATACATAAACCACGTTAAAATGAAAATTTCAATATAATCCGTAAGCGTCATTGTTTTAATGACGCTCAGGGTGTTATCAAGTATGTCCGACAGGAAAATTATCAAATTCGTGAACAAATCGGCACCTTTTGGTTATCCTCTCATCATATTGTACTCGGTCTGCACGTGTGAAATCAGCTCGGTAATGCGAGCCGTGGGTCTTTCAAAACCAGTATTGTCAACAATGATTACCCTTCCGTTGACGACCGCGTCAAGCTGAGAAAAAACCTCGTCCGCAAGCAGGTCGTCCGCGCCGTAAACACCACTCAAGAACACCACGTCCGGCTGGTTTGAAAGCAGTTCTTCCTTGTCATAGGCGTAACCCGCGCCGTCTTTCGCGATGTTGTTGCCGAAACAGGAGAGAACCGCGCTTTCAAGCGTGTCCCCCGTAGCCAAAGCCATGTTTTCGGTTATGTAGATAAAGTTTTTAAAATCGACGGCGTTCGGATTGTAACAGACGCGGGATATTTCCGCGAACGCCTCCTCCCCTTTTTCCTCGCCCGAAAACGCGCCGTATAAAATCACACCCATAAGCCTGTACACGTTTTTGAACTCGTCAAGGCTTTTCGGCGCGGGTATGATGATTGTGGCAATCCCCGCCCCTTCCAGTATTATTTTGTCTTTCGCCGTCACGGGAGCGGACGACAGCAGCAAATCGGGGGAAGCCGCGATAATTCTGTCCGCGTCCAAGCCTATGCCCGTTCCCATTTCGGGGACGCCCTTTATCTGCGGGGGAAAATCGCAGTAACCGCTTCTACCGGTCAGCCTGCCGCCCTCGCCGAATTCGTACAGGATTTCGCTTAAAGCCGGGGAAAGACAGATGATTTCGTCCGGGGAGGCGATTAAGGAAACGCCGTCTATTACCACGGGATAAGGCTCCGGTTCGGGTTCGGAAACGATTTCCGTCGGTTCGGTAGCGGCGGGCTCGGTTTTCCTGTCGAACAGGTCCCCGAAAAAGCCAAAAGCCTCGCACCCGCTTAAAAAAACGCTTACCGCCGCGAGCAACACCAAAAACTTTTTCACCGCTCAACCCCCGCGCCCGCCGATATACGCTCGACCAACCCGTAAAAATCGTCCAACGTCGCAAGGCTCATACATTCGTCCCTGTACGCCGCGGCGCCGCGGATCCCTTTGAGATACCAAGCCGCGTGCTTGCGCGCCCGCGCCATTCCGGAGCGTTCACCGCCATCGCGTACAATCATCTCTATATGTTCGCGCATGACCGCCAATACTTCCGGAAGCGACGGACATTCCGGCGGCGCACCCGTTTCAATGCGGCGCGCTATATCGCGGAAAATCCACGGTCGCCCGCGTGCCGCCCTGCCGAGCATAACCAAGTCGCAACCTGTTTGCGCGTACATTTGAACGCATTTTTCGGCGCTGTCAACGTCGCCGTTCCCGATTACGGGAATGTTTACCGCGCTTTTCACGGCGGCGATTACGCCCCAATCCGCCGCCCCCGAATACATCTGCTTTTTGGTGCGCCCGTGAACGGTAATCGCACTCGCGCCGCTGCTTTCGGCGATTTTGGCGATTTCAACGGCGTTGATACTGTTTTCGTCCCATCCCGCCCGTATCTTAACTGTTACGGGAACGCGCGACGCGGAAACGACCGCGCCCACCACCGCGCCGAACAGTTTCGGCGTTTTCATTAAGGCACACCCGCTTCCCGTTTTCACCACTTTTGCCACGGGACACCCGGCGTTTACGTCTATTATGTCGGGGCGGTATTCGGACGCGATGGCGGCGGCTTCCGACATGAATTCCGGTTCGCTCCCGAAAAGCTGAACCGCGCAGGGACATCCGCCGTTTTCGTTTTCGGCGACTTTCAGCAATTCCGCCGTTTTTTTATCGCCGTAAACCAAGCCCTTCGCGCTCGCCATTTCCCCCGTGACGCCCGCCGCGCCGTATTTCACCGCCACGCTCCTGAAAGCGCGGTCGGCGACATCCGCCATTGGCGCGAGAACGGCGGTTTTCGCGATTTTTACGTTTTTGATATAAACATACTCCATATAACACCGTTTATCATACCATTTTTTGTTCGTGATTGCAATAGTTTTTGTAAAAATCCCGCGTCAAATTTATGAACAATTCCCGCCCCGCGCGTTTTTTAAAAATAAAGTTGCCAAAAGGCAAAAAATATGATATAATGACCGACAGATTGAGATAGCCGGAGGTTTGTTCACGATGGCGAAGAAACGTGTGGCGGTATTGTTCGGCGGGGCGTCAAAGGATTATGACGTTTCGCTTCGTTCGGCGTACAGCGCGCTTTGCGGACTTTCCAAGGCGAAATACGACGTTATCCCGGTCGGGATAACGAGGGCGGGGAGATGGCTGTATTTTCCGGGAAATTATTCCGCGATTGCAAGCAGGGAATGGGAAGCCGACAGCGACTGCTGTTCGGCGGTTTTGAGTCCCGACCCGCTTCACGGCGGGCTGATAAAGCTGATGGGCGACGACGATTCGCAGGGGGTGAACCCGTATTCCTTGCAAAGGATAGACACGGTGTTCTCGCTACTCCACGGAAAGTACGGCGAATGCGGGCAGATTCAGGCTTTATGCAAGCTGTCGGGCATAGGTTACGTCGGGAGCGATTTTTCGGCGGCGAACGCCTGTTCGGACGAGATGCTGACGCACCTTATACTCGATAAAGCCGGAATAAAGACCGCGAAGTATTATTACATGGAAAGGGTCGATATTGACGGCGTTGAGGAGAAGTTCGGCGATATTGAAGCCGGGATAAGTTACCCCATGTACGTAAAGGCGGCGAGTTGCAGCACGTCCATAGGCGCGAACGCGGCGCGGACAAGGGAGGAGCTTAAAGCGGGGATAAAAATCGCCTTTTCCCACCATCACAAGATTATCATAGAGGAGCAGCTTAACGGCAGGGAGCTTGAGTGTATAGTCTGGGGGAGCGTGTACGCCTTGAACGTAAGCGCGGTCGCGGAGATAAAGGGCGGCGAGGAGAAAAAGTCGAAATACGTGTTGAAATCGCCCGGGCTGTCCATTCCCGCCGACATAGACGAAAGCGTCGCGAAGGAAATCGAGGGGGCGGCGAAAACCGCGTTTTTGGCACTCGGATGTAAGAACTTCGCGAGGGTATGCTTTAAGCTGACGGAAAACGGGCTGTATTGCCGCAAAGTCGGGAATGTGACAGGTCTGACGGAAAACGGGATATTCGCCTTGTTAATGAAGGAGAGCGGTTATTCGTATCCTGAGTTGCTCGACATGGTGATTGACAGCGCGAAAGAAAATTAAGGAGCTGAAAGTTCATGGACAAAGAAGTAAGCATAAATATAAAGTCCGTTCAGACCGCCGAGAACATGAAGGACACGACGGAGCTTTTCACCAGGGGCAGGCTGAAACGCGGGCGGGCGCGGGGAAATTACACGATTGTATATGAGGAAAGCGAGGCGACGGGTTTCGACGGCAATACGGTCAGCTTCGCCGTTAAAGGGGACGATATGGTCGTTATGCAAAGGAGGGGCAATTCGCCCACCGATATAATCGTGGAAAAGGGCAAAAAGCACCACTGCCATTACGGAACGCCTTACGGTGATTTTATGGTGGGGATAACCGCTGGGGATATAAAGGGCAACCTGAAAGACGACGGCGGCGATTTGTATTTGAAATATACAATCGACATAAATTCAAGTCTGATGTCCGAAAATGAGATGTTCATTGATTTTAAGGAGCTTGGTCGTGACGGAAAAAGCCAAATCGCGAATAAATGACATAATCCTTTCCGCGTTGGGGAGGCTCGTCGCGGGCGGGACGCTCGCCGCCGAACCGTTGCCCGCTTTCACCGTCGAAACGCCCGCGAACAGCGACAACGGGGATTTTTCGTGCAATGTCGCCCTTGTGTCCGCCAAAACGCTTAAATTGCCGCCGCGCAGTATCGCGGAGCTTATAAAAGGGGAAATCAGCCTGTCGGGGACAGTTTTTGACAGGGTGGAAATCGCGGGTCCGGGTTTCATCAATTTTTTCGTCGGGGAGAAATGGTACGGCGAAGCCGTAAGCGGCATTATCGCGGCGGACGGCGATTACGGGAAAACGGACTTAGGAGCCGGCAGGCGCGTTTTAATCGAATTTGTTTCCGCAAACCCGACGGGACCCATGCACATAGGGAACGCGAGGGGCGGCGCGACGGGCGACTGCCTCGCTTCGCTTTTGCAGTACGCGGGGTTTTATGTCGAGCGGGAGTTTTATGTCAACGACGCGGGCAATCAGATAGAAAAATTCGGGTTAAGCCTTGATATACGCTACCGCGGGGAACTGGGGGAGGATGTTGAGATTCCCGAGGAGGCTTACAAGGGCGAGGATATTACGGAACGCGCCAAGGCTTTTATAGCCGAACGCGGCGACGGGTATTTGAACGCGCCCGAAGCCGAGCGCAGGAAGGCTTTGGTCGATTACGCCCTGCCGATTAACATAAAAGGTCTTGAAGAGGATTTGCTTAAATACAGGATTAAATATGACAACTGGTTCCGCGAAAGCGCGTTGCACAAAAACGGTTCCGCCATGAAGGTCGTGGAGCTTTTGAGGAAAAAGGGACACACTTACGAAAAGGACGGCGCGACGTGGTTTAAGGCGTCCGAGTTCGGGAACGACAAGGATATAGTCCTGATAAGGGGCAGCGGTATCCCCACATATATAGTCGCGGATATAGCGTACCACTATAACAAGCTCGTTGAGCGCGGTTTCGATACGGCGATTGACATTCTCGGCGCCGACCACCACGGTTATGTTCCGCGTATGAACGCCGCGCTTACCGCCCTCGGCATTGACGCGTCGCGGCTTAAAGTCATTATAGTACAAATGGTGAGGCTCGTCAGAGCGGGGGAAACGGTGAAGCTGAGCAAACGCTCGGGGAAGGCGATTACGCTTAATTCTTTGCTTGACGAGGTTCCGACGGACGCGGCGCGGTTCTTTTTCAACCTGCGCGACGCGAACACGCACCTTGATTTCGATTTGGATTTGGCCATTGAGGA
>JAIRWE010000188.1 GCA_031253365.1 Oscillospiraceae bacterium
ACCCCCTGTCGCGGCAATCAATTTTTCATGGAGCAAAACAACTTCTTCCACGGTCGGAGTTATCATTTTGCAAGTTCTTTCAACGCTTCAATGTTTTCGGAAATAACCGAATCCGCAACGTCGTTAAACAATTTACGTCGGGCAGTTTGAATTTCATCGTATTCCCGAAAACTCAGCACCATGTAGCGCGGAACGTTGTTTTTCATAATAACAGCCATTCCGTTTTCTTCCACAAGGCGGACGACCTTTGAAAAATTTTGATTAGCTTCGGTCATCGGAACAAGAACATCAGTGTCAACTTTCACGCTAAATCACCTTCCTTACCCGCATTATAGCAAAAATATAGGATAATGTCAACCTATATTTGCTTTTTGCCGAATATTCTCAGCCGCTATTTTTTTCCTCTGCTTTTGTACACGTTAAACCTGTTTTTGCATTTAGAACCGCAAAACGCCGTGTTATGGCGGCATGCCGAGAATATTCTGCCGCAGTGCCTGCAAATCCTCAGCGGCTTAGCTTCGTCCGTCAGCATAAAGCTGAACATCATTTGTATTCCGAGCAAAAGCGAGTGAAATTCCCACATAATTGTCGGTTTGTCCAATAACGCCACGTGGTAAGCGGGCGCGATTCCCTTAAACGCCGACATTCCGAGCCTGTAAGTATAAAGCGCGGTTTCGTCGGATTTATCCGAATCCTCGTAATACAAAACAGTTCCCGCGCAGATGAACGCCCACGCTTTGAACTGCCGTACAAGCCAGTCGTACCGCTCGGCGTAATCGCGCCCCAATCCGATATTGAGAGCCAACGGCAGATTTGCCATTGTCAGCGCAAGAGATTCTCATAAACCGGAGAGCGCGTCAATAACGCCTTTCGCGCTTCTTTCCCTGACCTCGATAAAATTTACGGGAAGGGAAATGCCTTCCAGTTTGTGCGCGTCGGAATTGTGGATTATCCGGCATTTTTCGAGATAAGGATACTGCGCCTTCAAATTCTCCGTCGCTTCCTTTCCGCGGATTTCCACGCAGTTATACCCGCAGTCGTCGGGAACCCCGCCAAGCACGCTGATTACCCCCCACGAAGCGCGGTTAATGTGCGCGGGTACGATTATCCCGCCATACGCCTTTACCTTTTCCGCGAGGGAGTACAGCGGTATGGACGACGCGGCGGCAAGCCATACGGGTTCTTTGCCGACGATGTTATCTTCCGCGTCCGTGATAAGTTGTCCGCCGTTTTTTTGCTCGTCGTTTTGCAGCTGCATGAGCGCGGGATAAACAACCTCACTGTCGAACCGCGCGGCGGCTTCAATCTCGGGAAAAAGGCACAGGGTATGGATTTCTTCCTGCGTGTTCAATTCCATCCCCGCTATGGGTATAACGTTCGTCCCCTCCGCCGCCTTGAAAAAAGCGGGGGCGTTTTTGCAGGAATTATGGTCGGTCAACGCCACGGCGTCAAGCCCCAGCATATCCGCCAAAAGCGCGACGCTTCGCGGGGTCATCTCGTCGTCCGCGCAAGGGGAAAGGCAGGAATGGATGTGCAGGTCATAAGATAATCTAATCATTTTATCTCCGAAGCCGCCGTTATTTCCGCGCTGATTCTCGCCGCCGCCTCAAACACGGGGAGCGCGGTTCTCAATACGGTTACGCCCTGCTGTTGGGCGCGTTCCTTCGCGGCG
The DNA here is from genome assembly GCA_031253365.1 of Oscillospiraceae bacterium. Lineage (GTDB taxonomy): Bacteria > Bacillota > Clostridia > Oscillospirales > Ruminococcaceae > Ruminiclostridium_E. The sequence goes on from JAIRWE010000188.1 coordinate 1,673, forward strand.
CCGTCAAGGGGAACATTCTCAGCTAAAACAACGCAGGCCGCTTCCGTCAAAACCGCGACCGCCACGCTGTTTATACCGCCCATAACCGTCACCCACGCGCAATCGGCTTTGGCGCGCCCCATAACTATGCTCAACAAGTCGCAGCAATAGACGCTCGTTATTTCCCGCGTCGAGTCGGCGGAAACGGCAAGGGTGAAATCGCCGCTTTCGGTTAATTTTTCGATAATCATAAACACCTCCCCGGGCAATCCCCGGATTATTTTACCGCGTTGAGTTTTATTAAATTCGATTCCTCGGAAAAAGTCACCGCGTTGTATAAAAACAAGACCTGTCCGTATTCCGACAAATCCACGAAATATCTGATGTCGGTTTCGATGTACCGCATATCGAGAACCGTTATCCGCTTATAGTGATTGGCAAGGAACGGGATTAGGCAGTGCGCGTAGCTGTCTTTGAAAATCAGCAGGGACTTTTCGTTGTTTTCCAAATCCGTGAAAATATCCGTTATGGGCGCGTTGGTTCCCAAAAACGCCGCGTATTTATCTTTTTTATCAAGATATTCGCGGAAATAAAGCGAATCGTATTCGTCAATCCCCGTTCCCGTATTGACTTTAAGCGTTATGTTCAAAGGGGCGAACTGCGCGAGGTTATAAAACGACACGACATCGGGCGTTATCTTGGAATTAAGCGTCTTTGAGTAAAGCGTCCCGCGAAAATCGGACGAAACGTGCTCCACGTCAAACGCCCCCGGCTCGAACGGCGTAAGTCCCATTTTTTCGCAGGCGGCGTAATACGCCAAATAAGCCCCGAAGGTCGTCCAGTGATGGTCGGTGCGGTAGTAAATATAACGCTCCCTGTTTTCGTATAGCGGATTGTACGCGTCTACGGTCACGATGTTTTCGAGGCTTTCATAGCAATATTTGATAAACGCCTTTTGGTTCCCCGCCCCCGCGTTCGGGGGGAGCGTGTCGCCGTAAATTTCCTGCGAGGTGGGGGCAAGAAGAAAATAGCAGGAAATATCGGGGGCGCGCTCGGCGAACCCGTTCATCGCGCTTAACACCCTGTCCGTCGTCGCGGCGTCATAATCGCGCCACACCTGCATCATTCTGCCCCCCCGCGTGAATACCCCGTTAATTTCGGTTTTTCCGCTCATCGCCAGAATATCGTTGTTGAGGACAATCCAGTTTTTTCGCATTATGAACCTGTCGGCGAACCATAAATCGAAGTAATCCATGAAACTTTTGGGTTTATATTCCGGCTTGTCCGCCCTCGCAAACACGTTCGTAACCGTGGGTTTGACGAAAGGAGAAAGGAATCGGTTTTCGTCCTCCGAGAAGGGCGACGCCCCTTTCGGCATGAAGACGAACGTCGCGGCGGACAACGCGAACATCATCGCCGCGAATATGATTACAAGCAGCTTTTTATGCAGATTTTTCATTAAGGCAACCTCCGTAAAGGCGCTTCCCGGCGAATAAGTCAGAAGTTAAAATAGAGGAACGGGTTATACCCCGCCGTTACCAGATTGGATACGCAGGCGATAAACAAAGCGAGCGTAACGGGAATGGTTCCGTAGTTCACGACGACAGGCAAACGCGCGTAAACGGCGCCCTTGAGCCGCGCCCACGAATCGGTGCAGGCGAATATG
>JAIRWE010000001.1 GCA_031253365.1 Oscillospiraceae bacterium
GTTGAAGAGGCGGCGCGAAGCGGCATCGAGGATATTATGTTCATCCTCAGCCGGGGAAAATCGGCAATCGCGGACCATTTCGACAACGCGCCGGAGCTTGAAGCCGCGCTGCTTAACGCGGGGAAGGTCGATTTATACAAAAAGGTTGTGTCAATCGCCGATTTAGCGAACTTCACCTACGCGCGCCAACGCGAAATGAAAGGGACGGGGCACGCGGTAATGTGTGCCGAACGGTTTGTCGGGAACGAGCCTTTCGTTGTGATTTACGGCGACGACGTAATTATCGGCGACATTCCCGCCACGGCGCAGATATGCGAGGCTTACGAGGAATTCGGGCTGGGCGCGGTGGCAATGAAAGAGGTTCCCGACGAAGCGGTAATGAAATACAGCTCATTAGCGGTAAAGCCGCTTAAAGAAAACATTTACGCCGTTTCTGACATCAACGAAAAACCGAAAAAAGAAGAAATTCTGTCAAATTTCTCCATTCTCGGCAGATGCGTATTGCCGCCCGAAATCTTCGGCGTCCTGAAAAACACCGCTCCGGGCGCGGGCGGGGAAATTCAGCTGACCGACGCGATGAGGGTTTTGGCAAGGGACAAAGGTATGCTCGGCGTGGATTTCATCGGAACGCGCTACGACATGGGGAATAAGCTGGGTATCCTCCAAGCGGCGGTGGAAACGGGGCTGAACCACGGGGAGATAGGAGCCGAATTCAGAAAATACTTGAAAGAGCTTTCGGGGAAGTTGTAAGCTGCCGGCGCAAGCAGGCGGGGGCGTCGCCCCCGCCTTTAACGCTTTTTTACGCAAAACATGAAAAATTACTTGAATTTTTTCCTTAGATAGTATACAATGAATAGTTGAGGTGAACCGTACATGAGCAAAGTAATGAACAAAATTTTCGCCTTTTTCGGTAACAAATGGACTAAATTGGGGTTTTCCGTAATTTCCGTCGGCTACGGCGCGTTTTTGGCGTGGGTCGCGTGGCTGACGTTCGCGTACTATTTTACGTATGAGAACCCCGCCGCGCTGTTTCTGCTGTACGTGTTCATAAACGTGATTTTCGGAATAGTTATGATTTACACGAGAAAGCAGATACTGACCCAAATAACCGTCGGGTTTATGCACCCGTTTATACTTATCATACTTTTTTTCGGTTTCGGGAACTGGTATCTCATTCTGCCGGCGTTTGTCACCGCGACCGTCGTATTCTTCGCGTCCGGGGTGAACGAATCGCTCAAAATCATACTCGGCACGACTTACATGATAATATTCGTGCTTGCCGTGCTGGGATACCTCACGCTTGAAACGCTTACGATAAAGATACCGCTCCCCAACGGGAACCCGCTGAAAATGGACTTGTATTTAAGGAGCGACGATTACATAGTTTACGAAAAAAAAGACGGGGACGCGGGTCCTTACCGCTTGGTGGCGTACATCGACCCCGAAACCGACGAAACCCGCTTCGCCACGTATTATGTGGAAACAACCCTGCGGGATAAAAAATACTGGTTTCTCACCTGCGAAAGGGTGTTCGGCTGCTCAAAGGCGGGAACGGTGAAATACAGGGACAACCTTGACATAAGGTGGGTTGACGAAAACAACCTGTGGTTCGACGGAAGGTTCATCGAAATAGACGAAAACGGCGAAATCGCCCGCAAGGAAGAAGTCGACGACGGCGGCGAAACCTCCGTTATCCCCACGCAGCCGCCCATGACGCAGGCTCCGGGTATGACGCAGGCGGCGCCGTGAAAACGGCTTTTGAAAAACAAAGGGATGGTTAAAAGGGGACGGTTAAATTGAACAGAGTGCTTAATATCACGGGTAATAATTCCAACGAAATATACACCCTGTATTTTCCGCGTAATTTGATAAGGTTCATCAAATACGACTTTACGGTGTTCGCGGAAAGGTGCGTCGACCTATGCAGGGTTTCCATGAAAAAGGGGGAATACCCGCTTGACGAAGTCGCGGCTTTGCGTAATTCCATAAGCCCCTGCCACAAATACTATGAGAAGAACGTTCGCGGCGTTTTTGAGAAAATCGTCGTGGACTGCTGGATTGAATACATCTGCCGCCAGAACGAAATAAACGCCCCCACGCTCTGGAACAGTTTCTCCGTTTGCAAAAACGATTTTGAGCGCGTCGTGTTCGCGCGGCTTTGCGAATTCAGGTACAATCACGCGATTAACCAGTGGATGAATATTCTGAAAATTCAAGAGTACGCCGCGAGAAAGGTTGAGTTCATTTTCGGGGAAAAATTGGGGAAATTTTCAATGGCGGCGGCGCGGGCGGGATATTTCGACCTGTTGTTCAACGTCGCCGCGAACGAGATGGGCTATCTGCAAAACGGCGGAACCTGCAAAGTATATTCCTCGGGCAGAATACCCAATTCCCCGTTTGTAATGAGCGGGGTCAGCCGCGAAATTATGCGCAATATCCTAACGGATTTAAGATACGACGACAGCGGCGAGGCCCGCGACGGGCAGCACCGCGAAGGCTCGCTTTCCGACAAAACGGACATGGACGCCTTCGCGTCGATAAAACCGTATATCCCGGAAGAACACGACAGCATTGTCAACACGATTATCAAATCCATTCCCGAAACGCCGCAGAAGGTCTACGTCCCGGAAAGTTTCAAAGCTGTCGTTGACCTTGAAATAGACGCGCTTATTGAAAGCGGCGCGGTCATCCAAAGGTGTTCGCGCTGCCGCGAATATTTTCTGCGCGACGACGATTACGACTACGATTACTGCTCCGTCGCCGACGCGTCCGGAAAAACCTGTCTTGACGCCATGAACGAAAGCGGCGAACCCGTAAGGCGCATCCCCGCCGACGCGACGGTGCTGTACGCCAGATGCGACCAACTTTACAAAGAAATGGCGGAACGGGTCAACGTGGATATTACCCAGCGTGATTTTTCCGACTGGTACAGATATATGACCTTAATCCGCGAAAACATCGTAAGCGGCGTCGCGAACATGGACGATTTCGAGAATTTCGCGGAATATTCCCGCACAATCAGGTTCCCGTCGCGTTCCCGCTCAATCCTGTCCAAAGACGATGAACCGCCGCACGAACGCGCGGGTGTCGGCGCTTCCAAAAAGGGCGGACGGGAAAACAGGGACGCCGACAAATCAGGGCGCGAGGTAAAGCCGTTCGTTTTTGAAAAGATAGAAAGGAACGCCGCCCCGGAAAAGCGCGAAACCTTGGGCGACCTTCTGGGAATCCCGAAGAGCGTTTCCTACCCCGCCCCGATGTTTTCCCTGAACCCGGGGTATTACGCGCTCGGCGCCCAACCCCTTCCGCCCAACGCGCCATACGGCGCCGTCCCCCCCGTAAAGCCGACTTCAAGGGTGATAAGGGGGGTTATCCCCACGGGCGTCAACGTAATCGGGATAAACAGCCCCGCTCCCGAAGCGGGAAAGCCGCCGGCGCCCCCCGAACCCGTCGCGCCCGCGCCGAAAGACAACGATGTAAAAATTTATTCGAGGGAAGAAACGGCGGGGGATAAAATCGACGATTTCGTGAAGGTGTACCAATCGTCGGGCGCGGCGAACCGCCACGAACGCAAACCCAAAAAGGCCGCCGAACCGGATTATGAAACCGCGGTCGCGACGGCAAGAACCGAAAAGGGCAGCCTTTTAAAGAATCCTTATATCAGAGAAATAATAAAGATTGACGACATAAAAAAACACGGCGAAGAAGAACCCGCCCGCGAATCTGTTTCCGAACCCGCTTCCGAACCCGTCGGCGAGTCCGTTTCCGAACACGCCCGCGAACCCGCTTCAAAACCGTTGCCGCTTTTATCGCTTGACAGACCGAAACCGCCCGAAAAGTTCCCCGAATTTTTAGCGGGGATTGAGCGCAAAGACGGTTTTGAAAACGGCGACTCGAATGTTTCGCATAAGACCAAGCGCGTTATGGACGCGATTTTCGGGAAGAGCGGCGCGAACCCCTTCGTAAACCCGGAAGAGTCGCCGTTCAAAGACGAAGACTATGAATAAGGCTTCCGTGAAAACCGACGGCGAAGGCGGCGCGCGGTACGGCGCGGTCGAAAGGTTTCTCCTTAAAACGCAAAGACCCGCCCGGTACACGGGGGGGGAGGTCAACGCCGTTTACAAAGACCCGAAGGACGTCGATTTGCGTTTCGCGCTTTGTTTTCCCGACACCTACGAAATAGGTATGTCGCACCTCGGAATGAAAATCCTGTACTCCTTGATAAACGCCCACCCGAAACATTACTGCGAACGCGTTTTCATGCCCCTCCCCGATATGCGGGAATTGATGCGAGCCAATTTTGTACCACTTTACGCGCTGGAAAGCGGGGACGGTATTCGCGGCTTTGATATAATCGGCTTCACGCTGCAATACGAACTGTGTTACACGACCGTTTTGGCCATGCTGGATTTGGCGGGTATCCCCGTGCTGAAATCCGAGAGGGGGTACGACTTTCCCCTGATAATCGCGGGCGGTCCTTGCGCCTGCAATCCCGAACCCCTGTGCGATTTTATCGACCTTTTTGTAATCGGCGAAGGCGAGGAGGTCACGCCGGAGCTTCTCGGCTTATATGACGAATGTAAAAAAAGCGGCGTTCCCCGCCCCGAATTTTTGAAAAAGGCGGCGTTAATCGGCGGCGTCTACGTCCCCGATTTGTCCGTCGGGGCGAAAAAACGGTTCATCGCGGATTTAAACGGCGTCTTTTTTCCGAAAAGTTTTGTCGTGCCGTTCGTCGAAACCGTACACGACCGCGCCGTTACCGAGATTATCCGCGGGTGCATACGCGGGTGCAGATTCTGTCAGGCGGGGTTTATTTACCGCCCGTTTCGGGAAAAAAGGCGCGGCGTGATTGCGGAAGAAGTCCGCGCTTTATGCGAAAGCACGGGTTATGACGAGGTTTCGCTGTGTTCGCTGTCTGTCAGCGATTATTCGGAAATAGAGGGTTTGCTCAAAGATTTGACGGATTATACGGACAAAAACGGTATCAACCTTTCCCTGCCGTCAACGCGGATAGACAAGTTTAACAAGCAGATGCTCGACCGCGTAAAAAGCGTGAGGAAAAGCGGGCTGACTTTCGCGCCGGAAGCGGGTACGCAGCGGCTTCGCGACGTAATCAACAAAAACATCACCGAGGAGGATATTCTGAAAGGCTGCAAAACGGCGTTCGAGGGGGGGTACGGCGCCGTGAAGCTGTACTTTATGCTGGGGCTTCCCACCGAAACAAATGGAGACGTCGCCGCCATACACGGCTTAACCGAAAGCGTCACGCGCCTGTTCCGCGAAATAAACCCGAAGAAAAGCCCGGCGATTTCGATTTCCCTTTCCACCTTCGTGCCGAAGCCGTTTACGCCTTTTCAGTATGAACCGATGATTTCAAGGGAAACGGCGGACGAAAGGCAAAAGCTGCTGCTGTCGCTCGTAAAAAGCCGTAAAATCAAAATCAGCCGTTCCGATTATAATATGTCG
>JAIRWE010000010.1 GCA_031253365.1 Oscillospiraceae bacterium
GGGTTTTTTTTTTTTTTTTTTTTTTTTTTTTTTGTCTTTTTTTAAGGGTTGCCCTTTATTCTTTTCAGTGCCGGAATTACCGAAAGCGCGAACGCCCCTCCTATCGTCGCCGTCACGAACTGCGGGAACGAAAAAATTTCCGATAAGGCGGGGGGGGCGTTCGGGAGCAGCAAAGGTATCGCTATCCCCGCCGCGAACGTCCTCAGCACGGCGAACTTGGTCAAAGCGGCGACAAGCAGCGCAACGGCACGCCATACTTCCCCCGGCTTAATATTGCCTACGAAGTGCCAAATCAGCACAAGCGAAATGTTCCCGACGGCGATAAAAGGGAGCAACACGGGAAACTGCGGTCCAATCCCGAGCGATAAGGCGATTATCGGTGAAACAGCCGCGACGCACAAACCCGACGTTAACGAGCATACCATAACCGTCACAATAAGTATCATATTAACGCCGGAGCCGGTAAGAATTTGGTTCCCAAAAGGCGCGGAAGCCGCTTGCCATCCGACTAAAACGGCTGTCAGCATGGCGGTTTGGGTTAAAATCAACACGGATTTTTTTATTCTCATCTCCAATTCCCCCTTGTTTTTTTTTTTTCATTATAGTATAATTCGGTGTGTGTGTATGTTGCCGCCGCAACGAAAAGGGAGAAATAATATTATGGATTTCACGCTGTTGGAACATCTTGATATGTTCCGCGGGTTGAGCCGCGCGGAGATGAGGCGGGTTTACGATTGCTTGGGGGGGGAAATTCGCGATTACGCGCGGGGCGCCGCCGTTATCCGCGAAGGGGATAAGGTCAAGCGCGTCGGCGTTATCCTGAAAGGGAGCGCGCGTTCGGTAAAGACCGACATTTCGGGAAAAACCTTTATCGTCACGCTTTTGGGCGAGGGCGGCTATATCGGGATTTTGCTCGCCTTCTCCGAAGGCAGAACAAGCCACGTGACGGTCGAGGCGACAGACCGTCTTTCGGTGCTGTTCATACCGATAAATAAGTTTGTCCGCAGATGCGAAAAGTCCTGCGCCGCTCACGACCGCGTAATTCACAACATACTCGGCGCCATCTCGGAAAAGGCTCTGTTGCTTCATGAGCGCAACGACTGTCTTATAAAGCCGACCATTCGGGAAAAGGCGCTGACTTATCTGGCGCGCCGGTCGGAAAAAAGCGGCGCAAGCGCCGGCACTTTTGAAATTCCCCTTAACAGAGAGGGGCTGGCGGAATACCTTAATGTTGACAGAAGCGCGCTGTCCCGCGAACTCTCAAAGATGAAAAAGGAAGGAATTATTGATTTTTATAAAAATTCATTCAAAATCACCGAAAAAAATTAGTAATAATTGCCAATATGGTTTCTGCTTAAATAGCAAAAATGTCAGAATTTATCAAAAACACTTTAATTTCTTAAACAAATGTGGTATAATGGCGGTAAAGGGGGGCGTTTTTGTGGATAAAAAGAAAAAAACCATATTTTTGGTAGACGATAACGTGACTAATTTAAATATAGGCAAGGATATTCTGGCGGAAAAATATAACGTCGTTACAATTCCCTCCGCCAGAAAAATGTTTGATATGCTGGTTAAAATTATTCCGGACTTGATTTTACTCGATATAGAAATGCCGGAACTGAACGGTTATGAAACAATCAAGCTCTTGAAATCCAACGACGCCACTTCCGACATACCCGTTATATTTCTGACTGTTTTGGGGGACAGCTCAAGCGAGTTGGCTGGGCTTACGCTCGGCGCGGTGGATTACATTTCCAAGCCGTTTTCGCCTCAGCTTCTCGCGAAGCGGATTGAAGTACATATGACCATTGAAAGCCAGAAGGAAGCGTTGAAGAAATATAACGAAAATCTGCTCGGAATGGTTCACGAGAAAACCAAAACCGTTATGGATTTGCAAAACGCCATTCTGCGCACAATCGCGGAACTCGTGGAATGCAGGGATTGCGCCACGGGGGGTCATATTGAACGCACCCAGAATTATTTACAGATACTCGTTGACTCGCTCAGGGGGAGCGGCTTATACAGGAACGAAATCGAAAGCTGGAACATTGATTTTTTTGTCCAGTCCTCCCAACTTCACGACGTGGGGAAAATCGGCGTCAAAGACAACATACTCAACAAGCCCACCAAGCTCACCGTCGAGGAATTTGAAGAGATGAAAACGCACACCACCTTCGGCGTGGACGTTATAGAGAAGATACAAAAAAGCACCGTTGAGGACGCCTTCCTTGAACACGCGAAAATCTTCGCGGGGACGCACCACGAAAAGTGGGACGGTTCCGGGTATCCCAACGGGCTGGCGGGGAACGCCATACCCCTTCAAGGCAGGCTTATGGCAATCGCGGACGTTTACGACGCGCTCATCTCCGAACGTCCGTACAAAAAGGCGTTCACGCATGAAGACGCGGTCAGAATAATATCCAACGGAAGAGGAACGCATTTTGACCCCGTGCTTGTGGACGTTTTTTTGCAAAACGAGCAGGCGTTCAAAGAAGTCGCGAAAAAAATTAAATAGACAGTTCACGGAAAACCGCAGCCTTTTTGTTTCAAACAAAGCGGTTGTAACGACAGCAAGCTGAAACGCTGCAAAAGGAGTCAACATGATTAAATCGCACGTTATCACAGTATCGGAAATAGACGAACCGTCTGACGCCGTCGCCGAAATTCGTGAAAAAATGAAAGAGGTTGAGTTATTAAAGAACACAGTCGGGATTGTTTCGGTTCACGCCGAGTATTTCCGGTCGGGGGTTTATGCCGCTGTGGCCTCCGAATTGCCGTTCCCGCTGGCGGGAATATCAACCGTCGCGCTGTCCGCGAACGGAGAAGCGGGAATGTTCATGTTCTCGATACTGATTTTGACTTCTGATGATTGCCGGTTTCTATGCGGTCACAGCGACACGCTTTCCGAAGAGGGCGATTCAGTCCCGATTGTGAAAAAATGTTACAACGACTTAAAAGAGAAGCTGGGCGAAAAACCCAAACTCGCCATTATGTACGCGCCGGTCATGATGTCGCATATTCCGGGCGAATATATAGACACCGTCGCCGGAATCGACCCGTCGGTTCCCGTGTTCGGCGCGGTCGCCAACAGCAGCGGGCAAACCATTGAGGAAATCAAAGAGGACTGCCGCGTTCTGTGCGGAAACGAAATCCTTTATCCCGCAATCGCCTTTGTGCTTGTGGCGGGGGATTTCTCGCCGGAATTTTTCATAGGCTCCCTAACGCAGGAGGCTGTTGTCATGCCAAATGTCGGCGAAATTACAAAAGCGGAAAAAAACAAGCTTATTGAGATAAATAATGTAAGCGCCCCCGAATTTTTCAAAAAAGTCGGTTTCGAGTTAAGCGAAACGTCAAACGCGGGGATTTTAACCTCCACGCTTATGCTTGATTTCAACAACAAGTCCGTATACGGGCGGGGAACGATTTCGCGGGCGCCGCTTTTGATTATGAACGATATGGTTATATGCGCGGGGAACCTTTATGAAGGCGCTGTTTTATCCGTTGCTTTCTCCACCACGGAAAACGTCGTCAGAACAGCGCGCGACGTCGTTGAAAAAATAAAGGAAAAAGGGAACGCCCGCACCGTACTCATATACTCCTGCATAGGTAGGCGTATCGGTTTGATGAGCGAACCCATGAAGGAAATGGAAACCATTGAGGAAATTATGCCGAAGGAAACGAACCATACGATGTGCTACGTGGGGGGGGAATTGTGTCCGATAGCGGTGACCCCGGAAAAAGCTTACAATCACGAGCATAATCAAACGATAATAGCCTGCGTGTTTTAGGGGGAAATACAATGGTGAGTGAAAACAACGCGAATGTTTCCGCCGACCTTCCGGACAATGAATTAAAACAGGCAAAAAAGGAAATCCGCAGATTGGAGCGGAAAATTAAGGAGATGGACTACATCATCTCCTCATACAAACAAAGCTCCCTTTTCCAAAAGAATATCTACGAGAAGGTAAAAAGCCAAAAGGAACAACAGGATAT
>JAIRWE010000069.1 GCA_031253365.1 Oscillospiraceae bacterium
CTCTCTCTGGTTAGGGTGGTCCCGGGGTCAAACAATCTGAGTTTTTCGGCCTAACCCAAAAACTTTTTTGGGTGGTGCCAAAAAAAAAAAAAAAAAAAAAAAAAAAAAAAAAAAAAAAAAAAAAACGCGAATAATTTCAGAAACGTGCCTATCGAATATATTACAACAAAATCCGTTCTTTTCCACAAAAATATGGCGAATAACGACAGATAAGTTTCAGAATATGACGAAAATTAGGACAAAATATGACAAAACTTAAATAAAACGCTTGTAATTCCGAGGTATCAATGATATACTGTGCCTTGAATAAGGGGTTTTCGGAAAAGCCCCTAGGTTTAATTTGGGAGGATTTGTATGAAAAAAAAGCTGTCGTTTTTTTTATCCTTATTTATCGCGCTGGGGCTTTCCGTTGCTTTAACCGGCTGTAACAACAAGAGCGGCGGCGCGCAGGTTGGCATTGTCCTTCCCACGAGGGAGGAACCGAGGTGGCTTCAAGACGAGGCGAAATTCAGGGAGCTGATTGAAGCCACGGATTATAAAGTTGAATTCAGGTTCAGCGACGGCAGTTCGGCGAAGGAGAAGCAGAACGTCGACGAGCTGGTCGGGCTGGGCATCAAAGTCCTTATAATCTGCCCGCAAAAAGCGGAGGAAGCGGCGGCGTCCGTCGCGGCGGCAAAGGACAAGGGCGTTAAGGTTATTTCCTATGACCGGCTGATTTTGGGGAGCGACGCGATTGACTATTACGTAACCTTCGACAGCGTGGCGGTAGGCAAAGCCCAAGGGCAGTACCTTATCGACAACGCGTCCGGCACGAATAACCCGCTCTATCTTTACGCGGGCGGGGACGACGACAACAACGCCTTTTTGTTCTTTGAAGGCGCGTGGAGCGTTCTTCAGCCGAAAATCGCGGACGGCACATTTGTAATCAAAAACTCGAAGGAAGCGGCTGCCCTTCGGGACAAACAGCTCACCACCGACGAAAACCGCGACGAGCTGGAAAAAATCATCAAGGAGATTACCACCGGGTGGGATTTCAACAAAGCGAAGAGTCTTGCCGAGTCCGATATGCTGAAAGCCTCCGCGGAAGACAAGAAAGAAGTCTTTGTTCTGGCGCCCAATGACGGAACGGCTCGCGCTATCGCGGATGTTTTCGCGGTCAACGCGAACGGCTATGTCATCACCGGACAAGACGCGGAGAAAGAATCCGTGCAGTACGTCATAGACGGGAAGCAGTCCATGACGGTGTTCAAAGACACGCGCGTCCTCGCAAGCGACGTAATGGATATGGCGGTCGCGATTATCGAGGGCAAAACGGTAAACGCGCCCGCGTCCTACAACAACGGGGTCAAGGACGTTCCCTCAAAGCAGACGGCGGTCGTCGCCGTTGACAAAAACAATGTGAAAAAAGAGCTTATCGATACCGGGTATTATAAAGAAAGCGATTTCGCTTGGTAAGGCAATCAGCGAGCAGCCCCCGCAGATTTACGGGGACTGCTTTTTTTTTTTTTTTTTTTTATTTTATTTATTATTTATTGTCATATATTTTTTTATACGCCATTTCAAACCAGAACCTGCTTCCCTCGCCGACCTTGCTTTCAACCCCATACCTGAACCCGTGAAGTTCCAGCACGTTCTTTACTATGGAAAGCCCCAGCCCCGTCCCGATAACGGCGCGGCTGTGATTGACGGAATTATCCGCCTTGTAGTACCTTTCCCATATAAAAGGCAACTGTTCCGGCGCGATGCCGTTCCCGCTGTCGCACACCTCGAAACGGGCGACGTTCCCGCTCGCCGCAAACATACGAACCGTCACCGCGCCATCCTCCCCCGTAAAGTTAAGCGCGTTGCCGACAAGGTTGTAGACCGCCTGCTCCAACTTGGTGACATCGGCGGTAATGAAGATGCCGCTCTCAATTTCGGGGCGCACGCTGTAATTGCCGCGAAGGTAGGAGAAGCGCGAGATTATCCCCGACAAACGCGCCGAAAAGTCAAATTCTCTCAGCGACAGCGCGGCGACGCCGCTTTGCAGCTTGGACAAGTCGAGAATGTCCGTGACAAGCGCGTTCAGACGGTCGCTTTCCCCAATAATGACTTCAAGGTGCTTTTCGCGCTTTTCGGGGTTGTTTCCGGATAAATCGCGTATCATCTCCGCGTAGGCCTTTATCATGGTGAGCGGCGTTTTAAGGTCGTGGGATATATTCGCCAGCAAATCCTTGCGAAGGGTTTCCGTTTTGGCGATTTCGGCGGACGCCTTGTTGAGGTTTTCCTTCAAAAGGCGTATTTCCGTCGAGTCGGAGCGGTTAATCGCTATGTTGAACTCACCCGTGGGCAACTTGTCGGCCGAACGGAAAATACCGATAACCGGCTTTGAAATTTGCGAAACGATAAACGCCGAAAAGAACGCCGACACAAACAAAAGCAGACCCGCGTTGATTAAAAACTGGCTTTGCGCGATGGAAATGGTGTTACCGATGGGTTCAAGGTAACTGAAAATCAATATATAGCCCTTTACGTTATTCGGTGTGCCCGCATAGGTCAAGTAAAGCAGGGCGTTTTTCCCGCTGTCGGTAAAATGATGGGAAATACTGCCCCGCGTTACGATTTCATCCGCGATTTCGTCAAATATGTATGAACTGAGAATATCGTCCAAACCCGCAAGAGCTTCGTTATAATAGATTATATCCAGACCGTCGCGCCTGATTAGGATATAAGTACCCTGTTCGATTACGGCGTTTCGGACGATATTCGGGAAGTTTCGGTTGTTCCACGCGCTTTTAATCATTTCGGCGGTCTCCACGACCTCCCGCGTTTTTATGGAATTGAACATCGCCGGAACCAACCACATCTGGCTCGCGAAAAGGAAAAACAATATCACAGCCGTAAAGAACAAAAACAGCGTATACACCTTAACGCGCAAGCTGTGAAAAAATTTTTTCATTCAGATTGCCCCTTAAAAACTCACTGTCGCGCCGGCTCCTCTAAACTTCAAACTTATAGCCCATTCCGCGAAGCGTCACGATGAATTTTCTGTACTCGCCCAGATTGTTCCTGAGCATCTTGATATGCGTGTCAATCGTTCTGTCGTCCCCGAAAAAGTCGTACCCCCACACGTCCTCCAACAGCTTATTGCGCGAAAGGGCTATATTTTTGTTGCGAACCAAATAGAACAAAAGCTCGTATTCCTTCGGCGTGAGATTTAGCTTGTTTCCGTCAACCTTTACGTCACGCGCGGTGAAATTGACTTCCAGCCCCTCGAAAACCGCAATCTCGCTTGCGGCTGAAGGCGGGGTGTTGCGCTTGACAATCGCGTTTACCCGCGCCAAAACCTCCTTGGGCGAAAACGGCTTAACCACGTAATCGTCCGCCCCCGTTTCAAACCCGAACAGCTTGTCGTATTCCTCGCCCCGCGCCGAAAGCATAAGCACGGGCGTGTCGGTCGATTTGCGAATTTCCTTGCAGGCGGAAAATCCGTCCAGTTTGGGCATCATTACATCAAGGATTATAATATCAAACTCCCCCGATTTTCCCAGTTCGACCGCCTGCATCCCGTTCGTCGCCTCGGTCACCTCATGCCCCTCAAATTCCGCGTACTCGCGGAGAACCTCCCGAATTTTCTGCTCATCGTCGGCAATTAAAATTTTATACACGGTACCCCCCCTTTACAACTGTTCCGCGCGGCGAATGTCATCAACCGCCCTTCGTTTTGTCAAGCCGATTTAAGACGACCTTTACGGTGAACCCCGTAAACAGCCCCGAAGCTATTCCGCCCAAAACAAGTATCGGGAGATAAAGCAGAACGCTCACGCTTTTGTAAACGAACACCGCCGTCGCTAATTGCCCCGCGTTATGCGTCACGGCTCCCGCAACGCCGGCAACGGGAATCAACCCGCCCTTGAAAATCCGCCTGAACAACAACATCGCGGCGACCGCCGCCATACCCCCCGTAAAACTGAACAACAAAACGAAAGCGCCGCCCGTCACGAAAGCGGACAGCAGCACCCGCGCCGCCACAACCGCCGAAACATCCATGCCGCTGAATTTCAGCCTCGCGTCCTTCCGATAAAGGATAAAAAGCGTGACAATATTCGCAAGACCCGTCTTTATCCCGGGAAACGGCGTGAGAGGCGGGATTTGCGCCTCAATAACGAACAGGCACAGCGAAACCGCCGTAAACAGCGCCAACATGACAAGTTTGCGCGCGTTCATCGCGTAACCCCGTCCAAATCGGAAGCGTCGTCCCGTATGCGAATTTCAAGGCGGTTAGGCAAACAGACAATCGGAACCGCCCCGCTGACAAAGCCGGTTCTCACACACAGCTTATCGGGACAGGAAGCGTGAATGACGCCGATTTCACCTTTGCGGACTTCGACCGTATTGACGCCCCCCACGTCGATTTCATAAGGTTCGGCTACCCGTGAGAGATAAACGGTGTAAATCAGTTCCCCGTTCTTGTAAATCCGCGCCGTCGGTTCGCCGAATCTCAAACCGTCTATCCATATCCACGCGGCAAGCGAAACAACCGCGACAACCGATATAACTGCCGCCGCCTTAACGGCTTGCCCGTAAACACCCATTCGGCAATCTCCTCAAAAGTCAATCATAAACGACGTCCGTTACGCCTATCATTATAATTTCCCCGTCATCGGTTATCAAAACCGCCTGCTCGACGCGTTCCCGCGCAAATTCTTCTCCCTCAACGATAATCGCGGTGGCAAGCGCGTCGGCTTCCGCGCCCGAACCGCGCGTCATCATCACCGTCGCGGAAACAATCCCCGAAGAGGCGGGGTAACCGGTTTTAGGGTCAAGAATATGGTGATACCGCTTGCCGTCCCGTTCAAAAAAACGCTGATACGTCCCGCTCGTCATTATCGCGGTGCATCCGTCCTCCCGAGGGAGCTTGAGCGTCATGACAATCCCGCCCGGATTGGCGGGGTCGGCGATTCCTATACGCCAAGCGGTTTTATTCGGCGGTTCCCCCGCGAACACTATATCGCCGCCCAAATCCGCGATTACGGAGTTGACGTTATCCGCGAGAGCCAACCGCTGCGCGGCATAACCTTTGGCAATTCCGCCCAAATGGATTTTGACGTGTTTGTTTGAGAACGCGACCGTGCGGTTTTCGGCGTCAAGGATTACGTTTTCGTAACCGATGTAAGGCAGCAACGACTCAATTTCGCCGCGCGAAGGGACACGCGGATTGTCGCCGTCAACGCCCCACAAGTCTATGAGCGCGCCGAGCGTTATGTCAAACGCCCCCCCCGTTTCTTCCGAATAACGCAAACCCTCTTGTATCAGCGAGAACAGTTCCTCGCTTACCGTAATCGGCTCGCCCGAAGGCGCGGCGGCGTTAAGGCGGCTCAACTCGCTTTCGGGGTCGGTGTAGGAAAATATTTTCTCGATTTCGCAAAGACGCTCAAAATCCGCGTCAAGCGCGTCCTGAACCGTTTTCCTGTCGTCGCCGACGACCGTAACCGTCGCGAGCGTACCGAACACAAACCACGTTCGCGAGTCCTTATCGGCGTTTTGCCCGTCCGCAAGCGAACACCCAGAGAGTGATAAAACGAACGCCGCGCATAAAGCAACCAAAAAAAATTTCATTCGGGCAACCTCCGGAAACCCTTTTTCGGATGGTTTTGGGAAAAAATCCCATCAGACAAGAAAACTTGACGAATAAGGCTCGGCAGTCGCCCTTAGTATATATTACAATAAAATCCAAGCGTTTTCAATAGATTTTAACCGAAAAATATATTTTTGGTGTGTTAATTAAATAACAAGC
Source organism: Oscillospiraceae bacterium (assembly GCA_031253365.1). GTDB lineage: Bacteria > Bacillota > Clostridia > Oscillospirales > Ruminococcaceae > Ruminiclostridium_E. Next base: position 5,777 of record JAIRWE010000069.1, read on the forward strand.
CATGTATATGTTAAAATGATGTGACCCATAAAAAGAATGAGAAGCGTTCCTGAATATGGTAT
>JAIRWE010000125.1 GCA_031253365.1 Oscillospiraceae bacterium
ACAGCGGTCGCCGTTCCAGCACTTATCGTTGAAAATATGGGACAGCTTCGTGAAAATCCCGTCGAGGTATTCGATATATTCCGCGTCGCCCCTGTCATTCGCGTAAATTTTCATAAGTCTGACCGCATAATAAAGCTGAAACGCCACAAATGTGGATTCGCCCTTTTTGCCGAGACGCAAACAGTCGTTCCAGTCGGCGTGCAACCCCGCGGGCATCCCGTGAACGCCCAGATTATTCATGGAAAAGTCAATCGCGCGTTTCAGATGGTCATAAACGCTCCCCTCTTCGCCATCGTTCGCGTAGGGGACGACCTCGTCCAAAAACGCGACGTCGCCCGTTTCGGTAATGTACTTGTACACCGTCGGGAAAAGCCACAGCGCGTCGTCGGCGCGGTAACTGGGATGCCCCGTTTCATTGACGTATGAAGCGTCGTCGGGGGTGTCCTCTTTCCCCGGGTTGTGGTTGTATTTTACCAACGGCAACCCCGCCCCGTTCGTAACCTGCGCCGACAGCATAAACCTTATCTGTTCCAACGCCATTTCCGGAGCGAGATGGATTATACCCTGAATATCCTGAACCGTATCGCGGTAGCCGAAGCCGTTGCGCAACCCGCAATACTGGAATGAAGCCGCCCTCGACCATGTGAATGTGATAAAACACTGATAAGCGTTCCAGACGTTGAGCATATTATTGAACTTGTCGTCGGGGGTCTTAACCTGCAAATTCCTTAATTTTCCGTGCCAGTAGCATTTAAGCTCGTTTAATTCCCTTTCGCAGACCGAAACGTCTCTATAAGCCGAGATAATTTCCGCCGCCTCGCTTTCGGGCTTCGCGCCGAGGAGGTAGACGAAAGTCTTGGTTTCGCCCGGCTTTAACACAATGTCGGACTGAAGCGCGCCGCAAGAATTCCCGCAATAGTTCAGCGAACAGGTCAATCCGCCCTCAACCCCCGCGGGGTTATGATAACCGCGGTATTTCCCCACGAAAACATCCCTGTCCCCGCAGTATTTCGTTACGTCCGCGCCCGCCAGCCCGAAAAACCGCTCTTTGTTCGGGTCGCGGAAATTCTCGTTGCATACCTGCCTGATAAACCCGCAATCCGAATAATAAGTCCGGGAAATGAACAGCGTGTACTGCAAATTCACCTGGTCTTGTTCATAGTTGGACTCGTTCGTAAACTCAACGTAGCCGGTAACCGCGATTTTCCTTTCCCTGTCGCTGTTGTTGGCGACGTCGACGCGCCAGACTTCGTGCGTTTTGCCCTTCGGCACGTAATAGAGCGCGTCGGTTCTGATGCCGCCGTATTCGGAAGAAATAACCGTGTAAGCCGTTCCGTGACGGCACTCGTACTTGTAATCGTCAAGCGGCTTACTCACGGGCATCCATGAAGCCGACCAGTAGTCGTTGTTGTCTAAGTCTTTCAGATAAACGTAGCGTCCGGGCTGGTCGGCGGTCACGGAATTGAAACGGTAACGGATAACCCTGCCGTTGGCGCCGGATTTTACGAAGCTGTACCCGCCGGCGTTATTGGAAATAATCGCGCCGTATTCGGGGGAACCGAGATAGTTTGCCCACGCGGACGGGGTGTCCGGCTTGGTGATGACGTATTCCCTGTTTTTTTCGTCGAAGTAGCCATAGTTCATAATAATGGGTTCCTTTCGTTTTACGCCGCCCCGCGACAAAGCCGTAATTCATGTAATCATTGTAGCACGAAAACGAAAATCGCACAAGGGCGGTTTTTTTAACAAAAATCTTTGTTGCTTTTTAGTGATAATTACTAATTTTGAAAGACAAAAATTTTTTTGGCAATCTCCGAAAACCTTTTTCGGGGGTTGCCGAAAATTTTTTTGAAATATTTTCGGATAATGTATTGACAAATGAACGAATTTGGTGTATAATCAAATCATATAATTCATATATATAAAGTATGTTTTAACTGTTCGGAGGTTATGTTATGTTAGAGTACAAAAGGGTTTGCGCCAATATTGACCGATGTATCAATCGGTTTTGAAGGCAACCGTACAAATAATTTTTGAAAGGACTGTAAAAAAAATGAAAAAATCATTATCTTTAACGGCGTTGCTTCTCGCCGTGATTATGGCGTTCGCCGGATGCTCGGATAACAACGGAACGCCCTCGACTTCGGGCGGGGCTTCATCCACGCCGAGTACATCGGGAGCGAGTGCCGACGCCTCTTCCGACGACGATGCCGGCGCCTCTTCCGACGACGGGGGACCCGGAGCCGTTGAAAAAGGAATACCCGAAAAAACCGATTTCGAGCTGGGTCATCTTAATTCCACGTCGCATTTGTTGGCGTTCGTGGCGGTGGAGGAAGGCTTTTTCAAGGAGGAAGGTCTTACGGTCACGCTCACGCAGCTTGCCTCGGGCGGCGAATTGGTGGCGGGGCTGGAAGCCGAAAAGCTGGACGCCGCGTTTATCGGTTCCGTTCCGGTTATTACCAACCAGGCGAACGAGCATGACATTACCATTTTCGGAGGGGCTATGACGAACGGACACGGGTACGTCCTGAAAACCGCGTTGGTTCCCGACGGGTTCAAACAAGGCGACATCAGCGTGTTTAAGGGCAGGAATATCGCCAGCGTCGTGAATACCGTTCAAGATTACGAGCTTTTGTACCTTTTGAACAAATTCGGTATTGAAGTCGGCGAAGGCGAAGACAAAGTAAACGTCGTGTACTTTGAAAGCCAAAAGGACGCCTACAACGCGTTGGCGAGCGACGAGATTGACGGCGTTTCCGTTTACTCCCCCTACGGTTCCGTCGCGGTGGGCGCGGGGCATACCGTCGTCTATTACTGCAACGAAGTGGAAGATTTCAAGAATCAGCCTTGCTGCCGGCAGGTCGCCCTGACTTCCGCCCTTGCCGAAAGGCCCAATACGTACACGGCTTTCGAGCGCGCTTTGATTAAGGCTTACAAATTCACGCAGGAGAACAAGAGCGGAACCATCGACGACGTGGCCAAGTATATCACCATTGACAAAGACCAAATCGAGTACGAGGTGTACGGCGGACACGCTCATTCCTCGCCTGACCCGGACAAAAAGGCGGTGACCGCGTTCAAGGAGGGAATCATAGATTTCGGGTACACCAACGGGAAGGATTATGACATCAACAATCTTTACAACACCGAAATTTACAAAACCGCTTTAGAGCAAATTCTGGCGGAGGAACCGAACGACGAAATTTACAAAGGCTTGTCGGAGCATTTCAACACGGCGAACTGACAAACCGCGCGGCGGCGCCGGACAGAAACGCGCCGCCGCGCCGACCGGTCGGGCACCCCGTTTGACGGGGTTCCCGGCTGTCGGTTGATATGAAAGGAGCGTGTCGGGCGTGGTTAAGATAGACATACGGAACCTTTGCGCCGAATACACGGACAAGAAAGGGACTTTCCTCGCGTTGAAGGACGTTTCGTTCGATGTCAAAAACGGCGAATTCGTTTCCGTTATCGGTTCAAGCGGCTGCGGGAAAAGCACTTTACTCGGCGTTTTGCAAGGTCTGAAATTCCCGTCCGCCGGCGAGGCCGCGATTGACGGAAAACCCATCACGGGTCCCGGCGCCGACCGAAGCGTCGTTTTTCAGAACTATTCGCTGTTCCCGTGGATGTCCGCCCGCTCGAATATATCGTTTGCGGTGAAACAGGTCAGGAAAGGGCTGACACGCGCGCAGCGCAATGAAATAGCGCAAAGGTACCTGAGCAAGGTGGGGCTTTCCGATTTCGGGCAGAAATACCCGTCGCAGCTTTCCGGAGGGATGCAACAGCGGGTGGCGATTGCCCGCGCGCTTGCCATGGACACGGATATTTTGCTTATGGACGAACCCTTCGGCGCGATTGACGCGAAAAACCGCTCGGGAATGCAGGAACTCCTCCTTTCCTTGTGGGAAGGCGACGACACGCGCGAAAAAAAGACGGTTGTTTTCGTGACGCACGATATAGACGAGGCGATTTTCCTCTCGGACAGGATTGTCATGCTCTCAAACAGTCCCGGCAGCGTATATAAAATAATGGAGATTCCTTTCGGGCGTCCCCGCAATCATCCGCAAATCATAAAAACCGACGCGTACCATAAACTGAGGGACGAGTTGTTTTCCCTGTTTTACCATAACGTCGGCGAAAATATCGGCGGAAATGAGGTGGTTATATGACAAGGGCGCTGAAAAGCCTGTTCACGGTTTCAAACGGGCTGTTTGTCGTATTCCTCCTGATACAGCTTCTTCCGAACCGCGCCGGCGGGCGCATAGCGGATAAACCGCTTTATACCGTCGCCCTCGTGTCGGTGTTGGAAGTGTTCCTGCTCACGTCGGGGTTCTTTGTGAAAAAAAAGGAATTACGAAACGTAATAAGCGACATAATCGGTTTTGTGTACATCGTATTGATTTTCTGGGTTTTGGCGACCGTCAAGCTGAATGTGGTAAGCAACGCGAAAAGCGCGGTTTTCCCTCCTCCCGGAGCCGTGCTGGCACAGTTCGTGAGCGACATCAAAATCACGGTGACAAACGTGAGGGATTCGCTCGACCTCGTTTTTCGGGGATATTTACTCGCGATGATAACCGCCATCCCGCTCGGGCTGATACTCGGTTGGAATGTGCGCGTGGGCGCGGCGGCGACATATATAACGAAGTTTCTCAGCTCTATTTCCCCGCTCGTTTATACCCCTTACGCGATTGTGCTGTTGCCGTCTTTCCGGGCGGCTTCGATTTTCGTGATTTTTGTCGCGTCGTTCTGGCCTACGTTGGCGGGAACCATGAGCGGCGTGCTCAACGTCGAGAAGAACATCATAGATTCGGCAAAAACGCTCAGCGTCGGAAGGGTGACAATGCTGTCGCGGGTTGTTTTGCCCGCCTCCCTCCCGCAGGTCTTTATCGGGTGTAACCAGGGGTTGAGCATTTCGTTCATTTTGCTCGTTTCGGCTGAAATGATAGGCGCGCGGAGCGGAATAGGCTATTATGTGAACAATTACGTGAACTTCGGGAATTATACCAGCGCGCTTGCCGGCGTGTTCGTAATCGGCATCGTGGTTTCCGTCATAACGTTCTTTTTCAATTTGCTTCAAAGGTTTCTGCTCAGATGGAAAAAAAGATAGGGGTTCTTCCGGGGTTTCCGTAAAAAAAATAAATTTCATTTTTTTGTAATAACGTATTGCATAATCCCCCGCTTTGTGATATAATTACAAACGGTACCTTCCGTATAAATGGTGTAAGGGGTGTGTGTCATGCTGACTTACTTTATCAGAATGAAAAACAAAAAGGGCTTTACCGTGGTCGAGCTGATAGTCGTCGTCGCGATAATCGGTATTATGTCGGCAATCGCGGTACCCTCGTATCTTGACTCCCAGCGGAGGGCGCAAGCGAGGAACGCCTTTGAGTATTCCAAGAATTTTTACACCTCGTTACAGCAAACGCTTGTTTCGTTTATGATTAAGGACGGTTCAAAGCAGGCGTTCAAGCTTCCCGTGGCGGGCGTCACGACGATTGAGGAAGACGGCGTTCCCAACCGAATGGAGATAGAGGACGCTTACGGCGGCAGCGGATATTATTTTTTCGTTTACATTGAAGCGGGTTACGGCGGTGAAATTTCTTTGATGCACCTTTGCCTTTCGACGGTGCCGCTGTATCGACAGGCTTCCGGATACGACACGGCGGCGGATTATTACATTGAGGACACCGCTGCGTATGCCGCGAGCGACCCTGCCGGAACGAAGTCGCTCAACAGGCTGAAAAACGAGTTGCGGAGTTATCTGAATATCACGTCGGACGACGGGTACTATTACGCCATGTTCGACCCCGAATTCAGGGTTGCGGCGGCTTATTATTCCAAATTTGCCGACAGGGAAACCGCGGCCGCGGGTTTGTCAGACTCCTGGGGGTTTCGGAGGGATAACGAAATCAGCAGTTATGTGTTCGGTTCGTACCCGCGTGAATACAGTTACGTGAGGAGCAAGCTGTTCCCCGCCGCCCAAAGGCAGTGGTTTGACGTTTTAGCGGGAATTTGACAAAACGGTTGAAAAACGACAACAATATCGCGCCCTTGGTCTTCAAGGGCGCTTTTACTAAAAGCAAAAAAAGGAATGTCTGAATGAAAGAACGTACAAAGCTACTTACAATACATAACATAACGCTGATTGCGGTGTTGAGCGCGCTTGCCACCGCCGCGTATTATCTGTTGGAAGTGCCGATTATCCCGTTCGCGCCGCATTTGAAGGTTAATTTCGCCGATATTCCCTCCGTTATCGGGGGGCTTGTGATTTCCCCGCTTGCCGGGTTGTTGGTGCTTGTAATCCGCTGTGCCGCGCATTTATTCAGAACTTCGACGGTGGGAATAGGCGAGCTTATGGATATACTCGTTGGAACGTCGCTGTTAATGCCGTTTATGTTGGTTTACCGAAAAGCCGCCACACATTTCGGCTCGACCGTTTCGTATACCCTCGCGGCGGCGGCGGGCGCGGTAGGCGCGGTCATAGGCGGAATAATCGCAAACTCGATTTTTTACCCGATTTTTATTTACTTCGTAATCGGCGGGAAAATTGAAACTTTTAACGCCTTTTTAGTCTATCTCGGAGGAACCGTCATCGCGAATTTAGTTAGGAGCGGAGCGGCTTTTATCGGTTGTCTGCCGTTTTTGCCGCTTGTGCCGAGGTTCAAAAAAATTATCAATCAACACAAATAAATTCCTTTATATTTCCGAACATCTTTTCCCCTATGCCCGAAACGTCCATAATCTCCTCGATGTTCAAAAAATCGCCGCTTTCCTCGCGGTAGGCGATTATCCGCGCTGCTATTACTTCGCCTATTCCCGGCAGGCTTTGAAGCTGTTCGGAAGAAGCGGTGTTTATGTTAATCCTCTCCGTTTCCGAAGACGTTTCGGCGGCGGTGGGTTCAACGTGGACGACCCTGACATACCCCGGCTCGTCTCGGACGGTAATCGCCGTTATTATGGCGCAAGCGGCGAAAAAAACCGCGATTATTAAAATAAACGGTAAATTTTTTTTCATATACTTTCTTTTCTGCTTAATTTTTTGATAAGGCAGACGATATAATAAGTAGGCAACGGGGCCGGCTGTTCGTTGCGGGCAGATTTCGCGCGCGGGGGGCGGGGTTCCTTTGAACAGAATACACCGAAAGGAGAACTACCATGAACATCAGTAAAGTTATCGACGCCTCGATGATGAACCACACTAACACGCCGAAAACGGCTCAGCAGGACACCCAGAAGAAAAGCACCACGCTCGCGGCGGACAACGTGGATAAGTTCGACGCCAATACGGCCGCTTATAACGCTAATTACAACGCCGCGGCGGCCAAGACCGAAAATCTGAACGTGCAGGCTTATAAAGGCGGCGTGAAACAAATCAAGAACGCGCTTTTTCAAGACTACGTTAATTTCAGTTTTGGGAAGCAGTCAGGCGTTTCCATAAACCCGTTCGATAATTTCAACTTCAATCCTTCATCGTTCGCGGTCAACGCGTTCAAAGCGGCGGAGGACACTTCCGCCAAGTACGAGGATTATTGGGGTGTGGACGCCGTGGCGGAACGCATTTTCACCTTCGCGAAAACACTGGCGGGCGACAACGACGAGCTTTTCGACACGATGAAAAACGCGTTCTTGAAGGGCTTCAAGTTAGCCGAAGGTTCAAGGGGCGGCAAACTCCCCGAAATAAGCTATCAGACCAAAGAAAAGGTTTTGGATTATTTTGACGGCTGGGAAGAGGAAATCAACGCCAAAAAAGTCGGCGCTTCCGGTACGGAATCAAAGCCCGCTTGGGAATAGCGGCTCGCTTCAAAACAAGGCGGCGGATATAGGCGAATATAGGCGAATATTCAGTTCAAAGGCGGCTTTCGTAAAGCCGCCTTTTCCGTTGTTTCGCGCCTATATTGACACTTCGCCCTTAGTCGTGGATTTAATCTTAACCACGCCGTTTTCCGGATAAAAGAACACCGTGCGCCCGTAATTCAAACCTACGTCCTGCGCGATAATCCGTATTCCGATTGCGCCGAGAGCCGCCTTTACCGCCGCGATATTGCGTTCCCCTATGTTGAAGCGGTCGGTCGCCACGCTGAACATTACGGCGCCGCCCGCTATCTTGGCGGTCATATCCGCTTTGACCGCCCCGGTTGAAAGCATTTTTTTAAACATATCGGGAATGGCGGTATCCGCAAATTTCATTCGGTTGGTGGCAAGCCCGTCGCCGCAGTTCTTGCTGTCGGGCAGCATTATATGTGAAAGCCCGCCTATCTTCCTCACTTTGTCATAAAGACAGATACCCACGCAAGAACCGAGGGCGTAAGTCACCAAACTGTCGGGGGGCTTGCAGATTTTCCAGTCGGAAATTCCAACGCTTATATTCATGCGTCAACACCCAACTTTCCGAAAAGATTAGAAAGGGAATCAACCGTCGGTATAAGCATCATGTTCGATTTCATGCTTACCCCGTCGATTTCGATTGTTTTGTCTATGCAAAGCAGCTTATCACTCACTTCGCCGAACTCGATAACGGGAACGCTCATAATCGCGCCCAGCATATCCACGGCGAAAGAAGGCGTTTCAACCCCTATTTCCAACCCCGTGAGCTGCGCGATTGCGCTCACATAAGCGCTCCCCATAATATTGCCGATTTCGGTAAGGGCGGAAACGTCGTTTTCGTTGAGTTTAAGCAAATCAATGTCCTTCTCCCCGAAAAACACGTTAAGGACATTTTCCGCGAACTCCTGCTCGACTAACAGCAGTATCATTCCGCTGACCTCGCCCTTTAACCGCACAAGCACGGCGGCGACAATGTCTTCGGGCGACCCGTTGTTTTCAATCGCTTCCTGAAACCCCAAAATTTTTATGCTGGGCATATGAATGGCTATCTCCCTGCCAATCATGGCGGAAAGCGCGGTGGACGCGTTCCCCGAACCTATATTCCCTATTTCTTTAAGGACGTCAAGGTGCATTTCGTTTAAATCTTCGTATTTTTCCAGCATTTCAAGTTCCTTTCTTTGTTAAAGGGCAGTCTCCCGCCGGGTGGTCCGGTTATCTCAAATTGTTTACTATTCTCATTAACTCGTCCGAAGTTTGCACGATTTTCGCGGAAAGCTGATAAGAACGCTGCGTTTCGATAATTCTCACCATATCGCCGGCGAGGTCCGTCGTAGACATTTCAAGAGCGCCGCTAACCTTATCGGCGTCGGGATTGGGCGTCGCGGCGCCCGAACGCTCCGTCACCACGAAATGGTTATTGTTCGCCTGTTCAAGACCCCAGTTGTTCGGAACGGAATACACGCCTATCATCGGGGTTAAAAGCCCGTAATCTATATTTTCGGTGGGGTTCCCTTCCTCGTCAATTTCAAAGGGAACGGCAATATGGTTGCCTTCATAATCCAGCACAAATTCCCCCATGCCGTTGACAAGCTCCCACTGCTCCCCCGTAAAGGTTATGGTAAACGCCCCGTCCCTCGTCAGGAATGTTCCGCCGTTTCTGTCCGTCACCATAAAAAAGTCGGAATTGGGCAGGGCGTAATCCATAGGCTGCTCGGTGAATATAAAAGAGCCTTCCTCCCACATTAAATCGGTTTTCATGGTATACTGCCCGTGACCCGTCTGCCACTCGGTTCGCGGCGGCTGTTGCAGGGTGTAGATACATTCCGCGAAACTGGGACGCTCGGCCTTAAAGCCGACGGTGTTGACGTTGGCTATGTTGTTCGCGTAAATATTAAGCCCCTCCTGCTGGGCAATCATGCCGCTGCGCGCGGAATAAAAAGAAATGTTCATGCGTCAATCTCCTTTAATACTTAGCCATACTTGCCGTTTTGGTGTTAATCGTGTCGAAATGCTTCAAAATCGCGCTGTTCGCCTCAAACATACGCTGAATTTCCATAGCCTTTGAAATTTCCTTGTTTCCGTCAACATTCGACTTTTCAAAGGCACCCTGTATAACATCAAATGTTTCCCCCTCCGGAAGCCCCTCTTCCCCGTCGTATCTGAACAAGTTATCGCCGATTTTCGCGACGTCCGCGTCCGGCGGGATATAAGTCAGCAGCAACGTGTCGATAACTTCCTCGTCGGGGTTCATTATGACGCCGTCGGCGTTTACTATAAAATCGTCGTTCCCGATGTATATATCCCCGTTCGCCCCCTGAACACGCCCCGCTTTATTCAGGCACAGATAACCCAAATCGTCCAGTTCAAACTGCCCCGCCCGCGTTTGGAAGGTGTTGCCGTAACGGTCGGTCACGTTGAAGTACATATTCCCCCAAATCGCCATATCGAAACGGCTTCCGGTGAAATCAAAATTGCTCTGCTCCAAATTCGTGCGGGATATATCGACATAAGTCTGCCGGAACGTCCCCTCATGGGTCGCGCGCCGCCTTTGAACCCAAATCAGTTCCTCCATGAAGGTGTTCAGCACGACCTCATCCTTGCGGTATCCGGACGTGTTAATATTCGCTATATTGTTGGAAACCGCGTCCAGTTCCCGCTGTTTGACTATCATCGCCTGCGTCGCGTTGTAAAATCCGCGCATAAACATAACGTATAACCTCCTACGTATTTTTGATATAATTTTCCAGTTGCCTTTTCAGCAAGAGCATTGATTTTGAATGTATCTGGCACACCCGCGATTCCGTCACTCCGAGGACTTTCGCTATCTCGTTGAATTTCAGCTTTTCATAGTAATACAGCGTCACAACCTGCCTCCCTTTCGGATTAAGAGAGGCTATGGCGTCGGCGATTACCTGCTTTTGCTCCTTCTCATAAATCTCATGGTCGGCGTATTCCGTCAAATCGTTCAGCCTGTCGATGTTGTTAAAATTATCTTCATACAGCAATTCCTCAAACGAAAGCGTGTTCACGCCCACCGTATCCGCCAGCCTTTTGTCAAGCTGCTCCCTGTCTATCCCCATGTAATCGGCTAATTCTTGACTTCGCGGATTCCTGCCCAGCTCGTTGTAAAGCGCGTCGTAAGCCTCTTCCAGTTCCCGCCCGAATTTTCGCACCTGACGCGGAACCCAGTCCTGTTTCCTCACGTAATCTATAATCGCGCCCTTGATTTTCAGCGACGCGTAGGTTTCAAACTTAACCCCTCTGTTTAAATCAAAAGTTTCAACCGCCGAAATTAACGCGATAACCCCCTCGTTCACCAAATCGTCGGTATCGCCGTACTTAACGTATATATTCCTCATCGAAAGCGTTATATATTTCACCATATCCATGTAACACAGAACGATTTCATTACGGACGCCTATGTCTTTGGTTTCTTTATATTTTCTGAACATTTCAGACTTGTCGGCAGCCAACTTAAATCCACCACCTTAGCGTTATAATTCTACCCCATTTGCTCACGCCGAATATCGGAAACAAACCGACTAAGCGGACGGACATAGCTTCTCATCCCAATATGCGTCGAGGCAGATTTATACCTGTCCGTATTCTCATCCAAATAGAATATCTGCCTTTGCTGACCAAGCATCGTCAGTTTATCATCGCTCAAATCTTTGTCGTATGTGATTAAGTGCCATATTTCTTTGATTTTATATCGTGAAAGCGCATGACTGTCAGCGCTTGATACCTGTTTCCACCGTTCGCGAAGCGTGCGTTTGCAACTAATCCCTATAGTCCAGCCATCTTTGCATTTAAACCACTTATCTACTTCAATATCTGTTTGAAAGTGGTCGGGCTTTGGATGCGAAGTGAATTTATAATAATCAAACAAAAAAGTCGAAATATCTTCCAAACTGTTTCCCGCGCGGTTTTTGCGTTTTTGTGCCAAACGGCGTTCAAATTCTTGCACGAACGCGGTCAAAATAATATTATCCTCGCTTTCGCTACGAGCAGGCGATAATGATTTTAAATTGTTGCGAAGTTTTGTAAATTCAGTGACGACAATGCTCCTCTCGATGTCAAGGCAACCTCTGACACCCAAATTATCCCATGTGTTGATAACCCTTCCTATACTTGTTTCGCCAAGAGAATCAAGTATATATTTAGCGGTCTCGCAACAAAAATCCTTGTCGCTTGACGGCACTAACGATATTGCCGTATTCATCGGAACAACTATATATTTTACCGCGACAACGAAAGCGACAACGTCCTCAAGCGAGTTTAACTCACATTCTATATCATTGGCTAAATCAAGTGAAAGCGCGTAACTTTTTACATTGGGTTTAAATAATTCTGACAGTGTTTTTGTAAGCGTTTTCTTGCAAACCGCAATTTTATCTTGCAAAGATAAAGAATTTTGTATCGAAACGACTTCTAAACGATTTGCCAATTCTATTAACTGGTGTTCTTTCGACTTTCCGATTGCGCCATATCTGTCACCGCTAAGCAACATTCTCGCAAACCAATATGTGTTTTTCCACGGACTGTCTGTAATCGTTCTTGCCGTGTCGCTCGCTTCAATATCCATACAGAAGCCCTCCCTTATACTCGGCAATCCGCTCCTTTGCCATTTCGCAGTATTCCGCCGAAAGTTCTATCCCTATATAATCGCGCTCATTCATAAGGGCTGCGACGGCAGTCGTCCCCGAACCCATAAACGGGTCAAGAACGGTATCGGCATAAGTCGATGAAACAATCCTGTTTATCAGAGCAACGGGGAACGGCGCCGGGTGTCCGTTTTTCATCTCCTGCGCGAATTCCCACACATCACCGTAAGCGTTGGCTTTCGGGACAAGTTTAAAATTCGGTTTGGCAATCATATAAATCACTTCATACGTCGGCAAAAAGTATCCGGAATTAAAATTTATACCGCCTTTTCGTTTCCAGATAATAATTTGCCGCACGGGTAACCCGCTCATTATATCTTGCCTGTCCTGAAGCAACCCGTTTTGCACGCGCCATTTATGATTATAAAATATCGCTCCCTCGTCGGAAATAACACGGAACATTTCGGCTAAACATTCACGTTGCCACGCCGTGTAGCGGTCATGCGGCATATTATCGTCATAATCGGCGTAACCGTTCACCAGTTCGGCGTTTTTCCATTTTCCGCCCCGCCCGTCTTTCATACCGTTCCCGGTGGAGTTTTTTAAATTATACGGCGGCGAAGTTACGACAAGGTCTACCGAATTATCGGGAATTTCGCGTATAACGTCAAGAACGTCACCGCAAATTATTTTATTGCGGAAAGAGGACAACTTATCTGCCCCGTTCTTTTTATCTTTTAAAAGCTCCGCCATATTACACTCCTTTGTTTCCGACTACTGTTGCAGTGTAATATTCCCTATCGACTGGATTTGCGCCGTGTTGTCAATCTCATTGTACGAGAGAACCACCACGTTCGGCACGAACTGGTCGACGAGTTTTTTAAAATACACCCTTACGATAGGGGAAGTCAGCACAATCACCTGCGGGATAACGTCGCGGACTTTATCAATCGCGTCGGTGGCGTTCGCTATAATCTGCTGGACGACATCGGGGTCAAGCGAAAGATAACTGCCCCTGTCGGACTTTTTCACGTGGGCGATAATCATATCCTCGATTCGCGGGTCAAGCGTGATTACCCTCAAACTGTTGGCGTCGGAAAAACGGCGCGTTATCGTGCGCTTGAGCGCCTGCCTCACGTACTCGACGGCGATGTCTATATCTTTAAGCGACGAGGCGTTTTCCGCCAACGCTTCAAGAATCGTTTCCATGTCGCGGATAGGCACACCCTCTTTAAGCAGCGTGCAAAGCACTTTTTGCAAATATCCCACCGAAACGATATTCGGGATTAAATCCTCCACCACCGCCGGATTGGAATTTCGCATATTATCCACCATCGTCTTAACGTCCTGCCTTGACAGAATTTCGTGGCAGTACGCCCTTATGACCTCGGAAAGGTGGGTAATCATAACCGACACGGGGTCAATCAGCGTATAACCCGCCACGTCCGCCATAACCTTCTTGTCCTCGCTTATCCAGCGGGCGGGGATTCCGAAAGCGGGTTCAATCGTGTCGATGCCTTCCACCGGGGTGGTCACGTCCCCGTTGTCAATCGCGAGATAGTGGTCGGTGAGGATTTCACCGCGCGCCACTTCCTCGCCCTTTATTTTAATGAGATACTGGTTTGGGTTGATTTCGGGGTTGTTACGCATACGCACGGACGGGAACACCATCCCCATTTCCGTCGCGAACTGCTTTCTGAACAACACGACGCGCTCGATTGTATTCCCGCCGCTTTTCTCGTCTACCAAATGCAAAAGGCTGTACCCGAATTCCATTTCGATTTGCTCGACTGACAGCAGCTTAAACACATTGTCGATATTCCTGTAATAATCCTCGTCGCCGACCGAACCGGGCAACGCCGACATTTCCGCCGCCTCCGCCCGCTGCAACGCCAACTGCTCCTCCGCCTGCCGCACCCGCATAACCCTGCTTATCTGCCAACCGAAGAAAATCAGCGACGCGCCTATTATGAAGAGTATGGGTTTGGGAAACCCCGGAATGAGCATAAGAGCCAAAAGGGTCGCCCCCGTAATATACATGACGGTCGGGTTCCTGGTGAACTGCCGCTTAACATCCTCGTTAAACGAATCATCGCTCGCCGCCCTCGTCACCACCATACCCGTCGCCACCGAAATCAGCAGTGCGGGAATTTGGGACGAAAGCCCGTCGCCGACCGTCAAGAGGAAATAGGTATCGAGAACTTCGTCAAAACTCATACCCAGCATAACCATCCCGAGTATTCCGCCGGCGATAAGGTTGACCAAAGCGGTGATGATTGACATAATCGCGTCGCCCTTAACGAATTTCGTGGCGCCGTCCATCGCGCCGAAAAAATCAGCTTCCCTTTGGATTTTCATTCGGCGAATTTTCGCTTCCTCGTCGGTGATGGCTCCGGTATTCAAGTCGGCGTCTATCGCCATCTGCTTACCGGGCATGGCGTCCAGCGTAAAACGCGCCGCGACCTCGGAAACGCGCTCCGCGCCCTTGGTGATTACCAAGAAGTTGGTGATTACGATTATGATGAATATGATAAACCCGACTACGGCGTTCCCGCCCATTACGAAAGTACCGTAAGTTTCGATGACGTGCCCCGCGAAAGCGTCGGCTAATATTCCCCTTGTCGTAGAAATGCTCAAAGCGAGCCGGAACACCGTCGTAATCAGAAGGATTGACGGGAATATGGAAAATTCCAGCGCTTCCTTGACATACATGGTAATCAGGAGAATAATAATGGCAATCGACACATTTATGAGCAACAGAAAATCTATCAGAGCGCCGCCCCAAATCCTGTTTAGGGGAATAACGATAGCAAGCACGATTACTATTACGAACACAGCGAATACGTTGTTGATAATTCGCTTAACCACGCTTTGCCAACCCCTCTCTTCGTCGATTAAAACTACGAACCGATTGCGATTCCCTTTGCCGTGTACATATCCGTCAAAATCACGGCAATCGCGTTATACAGCGCGGGCGGAATCTCCTTGCCTATTTCCACGGTTTCATAAAGCTCACGCGCCAACGGTCTGTTCTCGGTTATATAAACCTCGTGTTCCTCGGCGACGCTGATTATCTTTAACGCCAACGCATCCTTGCCCTTAGCCACAACACGCGGCGCGGTATAAGCGTTTTCTTTTTCATAAACCAGCGCGACGGCGAAGTGCGTCGGATTTCGCACCACGACATCCGCGCCCGGAACCTGCTCCATCATTCTCTTCATGGCGACTTCGCGCTGTTTTTGCTTTATTTTGCTTTTAATCTGCGGGTCGCCTTCGATTTGCTTATACTCGTCCTTGACTTCCTGTTTTGACATTCTCAGCTTTTTTTCGTACTGCCACCACTGAAAGATATAATCACCCACGGCGACAAAAGCAAATACGATAATGATTGTCATTATAAGGCTGAAGCACGTTCGCGCTATGAACAGCACACTCTGAAGCGGCTCCATGTCGGTAAGCCTTTGAAAATTCCTGACATTATCGACTATACGGGTATAAACCAACACGCCGATTGCGCCGAGCTCAATCAAGCCCTTGACCACACCGATTGTCGACTGCAACGAAAACAGCCTCTTGAAACCGTTAATGGGGTTCAGCTTGGAAAATTTCGGTCTGAGCGGCTTCATCGTGAACAAGCCTTTTGTTTGGACTACGACAGCCAATATCGGAATCGCGAAAGTGACGGCGACGAGCGGAACCAATATCAAGGCGCAACTCTTCGCGATATACATCGCCGTTTCAACCATAAACTCGCTGTTGGGGGTTATGGCGGCGTCCATTCCGGCTAACCAGCCCGAAACCGCGTCCATCATCATACGGAACATATATTTTCCGAGCAACAGCAACGCGAAAAACGTAAAAAAGATTGACACCGCGATTGTTATTTCCTTGCTTTGCAGGACATTGCCTTCCTTCTCGCGCGCGTCTTTTCGTTTCTTCGGGGTTGCTTTTTCGGTTTTTTCCCCGCCTCCGCCTGCCGCCAAAAATATCCCCCCTCGGTTTACGGTAAGGTGTCAAGCGCACCGAACAAAATTTCCCACATCGTGCCGAACAACCTGTCTATGAAATCCGCCATGGGCCCCGCGACGGCCATTATCATAAATAACCCCATCAATACCTTCAACTGGATATTCACCACGAAAACGTGAATGGTGGGAACCGCCTTCATCATTACGCCCACGCACACTTCCATGACCATTTCCACGGCGATAATGGGCATCGCCATTTTCACCGCCAAGGTTATGACCGTACCCAAAAGCATCGCTATCGCGTAAGAGAGGTTGACTGTCGACAACGAAAAGCCAAACCCGACCGGAACGGTTTCATACGATATGGCAAACAGGCTTATATAAGTCAAATGCCCGTTCGTCAGGAAAAAATAGAGAATAAACATATAATAGTAAAGGTTGGCGAATA
>JAIRWE010000133.1 GCA_031253365.1 Oscillospiraceae bacterium
TTATAATGAGCGTGAACGCGCGGGGGGGGCAATCGGAAAAGAAAGGGAAATATATGTTTTCAAAGGATATAGGAATTGATTTGGGTACCGCCAACACATTGGTTTACATGAGGGGGAAGGGCATCATAATACGCGAACCCAGCGTCGTCGCGGTGGACGTTAAGTACGACCGCGTCAGATACGTCGGTCAGGAGGCAAAGGAAGTAATCGGGCGGACGCCCGGTTCCATCGTCGCGGTAAGGCCGTTGAAGGACGGGGTTATCGCCGATTTCGACATGACGACGAGTATGCTGGAAGCCTTTATCAAAAAGGCGGTGAAAAACCGCGCCTTCGTGAAACCGCGCGTCATTATATGTATCCCGTCCGGGATAACCGCGGTGGAACGCCGCGCCGTCAAGGAATCGGCGCAAAGGGCGGGAGCCAAGCGCGTTTCGATAATTGAGGAGCCCATGGCGGCGGCAATCGGCGCGGGGCTGCCCGTGGAGGAGCCGTCGGGCAGCATGATAGTGGATATCGGCGGCGGCACAAGCGAGGTCGCGGTGATTTCGTTGGGGGGGATTGTCACCTCGCGTTCGGTGCGGGTGGCGGGTGACGAGTTCGACTCGGCGATAATCAATTATATAAAGAAGAGATACAATCTGTTAATCGGCGAGCGTACCGCCGAAAATATAAAAATCAACATCGGTTCGGCGTACCCTTTCGAGGAAGAAGAGCTTCAAATGGACATCAAGGGACGCAATCTCCTTAACGGTCTGCCCGAAAACATTCTGATAACCAGCGAGGAAATTCGGGAGGCGCTTTCCGAGCCTTTGGGTCACGTAATCGAAGCGATTAAGGTCACGCTTGAAAAAACACCGCCCGAATTGGCTTCGGACATTATCGACCAGGGAATCATGCTGGCGGGCGGCGGCGCCCTTTTGAAGGGTCTTGATATGCTCATTCACGCGGAAACCGGTATGCCCGTGAAGATTGCCGAGCGTCCGCTTGACTGCGTCGCCGACGGCACGGGAAAGGTTCTGGAAAATATCGACAGACTCGAAGACGTATTGAACGACGACGAAACGAGGTATTGACAATCGGGAGGTCGTCCATAGAGGTGATTTAATTGAAGGAATTTCTCCGAAGCTGGAAATTCAAGATTCTTATATGCGTTTTCGCGTTGCTTTTCGGATTTATGATATACGCGGCGATGGCGGCAGGAGCCGCTTCGCTGCCGGAGCTTGCCCTGAGAACAATAACGGAGCCGTTCGCGCGGCTTTCGTCAAGTATATCGAGCCGCGTGGAGGACGGGCTGGACAAACTCGTCAACGCCGACAGATATAAACGCGAGAACGAGGAACTGAGGAAAAAAATTTCAGAGCTTAACGAGCGGAACATAAACATCGAGGAATTGGAGAAGGACAACGAGCTGCTCAGGGAAATGCTTGATATAACAACCGAAAATCCGGAGCTTAAAATGTCGGATATTTGCACCATCACGGCATGGAACCCCAACGACGTGTTCGGCGGTTTTACGATTAACCGCGGCTCCGACGACGGAATATCGTTCCTTGACACAGTCGTTACCAAAATCGGCGCGGTCGGCGTAATTACGGAAATCGCCCCGAATTACTCAAAAGTCAGCACCATAATCCACACCAACGTCAAAATCGGTGTGCGTACCACCCGCGCCAACACAATCGGGATTATCGAAAACGACATAGCCTACGCCAAAGACGGTTACTGCCTCGTCAGTTACATCGAAAAAAGCGCGGATATAAAAGTCGGCGATATATTCGTGACCGCGGGTACCGAGGATTATCCCGCCAATTACATAATAGGGGAAGTCGTTGACGTGTTCGGCGACGCGAACGGCTTGACTTTGCACGCGCTTGTCCGGCCCAGCGAGCATCTTTTGCGCGTTAAGAACGTTTTTGTAATCATCGACTTTACCGGCAAAGGAAAATCGCTTAATGAGTGAACGGCTATTCGGCGCGCTCGGGAAAAGGGACAGGGTTCGCGCTTTTTTACGTTGGTTTCTTTACTCTTTGACGCTTCTTGTTTTCTATATGATAATGTCCGGCGGGTTATTTAAGAAATGGCAGCCCGTTACGATAATTCCTCTCGCCGTTTCCGTGGCGATGCGCGAAAAGGAGATGAGCGGCGCGATATTCGGGGCGGTATGCGGGCTTTTCATCGATTTGGCTTACGGGAAGCTGTTCGGTTTTTCGGGGGTGTGGCTGATGCCCTCCTGCCTTGCCGCCGCGCTCTTGGTATCGAACCTTATAAAATTCAATTTGATTAACTTCTTTTGGGTGAACGCGCTGGTTTGTTTTTTGATGGCTTTGACGGATTATTTTTTCGGATACGTTTTGTGGAGCGTCAATAATTCCGTATATGTCCTGACGGGGTATATCATACCCGCGTACCTGTCGGCAATCGCGCTTTCCCCTTTTGTTTACCTTCTTGTCAAGCTCATTTCCTCGAAGCTGTCCCCGCGTGAGACGCACCGCATAAGCAGCGTGTATGACGACGACGACGATGATTACGACGACGATTTTCAAAAGGATTAACCGCCATGAAAAAAGCGACCAAAAACAAAATATCATATATTGTCAGAACTTCCGTGTTGGTTATAATGATGGTTTCCCTGTCGTTTTTAAGCGTGGTAAGGTTACTGAAGATTCAAATCGTCGACATAGGCGCCTATGTCGAACAGACCAAGCCGACTTATACCGCCGAACAGACCATTCAGGCGGCGCGCGGGCAGATTTTGGACAGCAAGGGGCGAAAACTCAACACAAACGAAATTGTTTATAAAGTTATCATGCAGCGCGCCTTCCTGCCGGTCGGGGAGGAAAACGACATAATCGCCGGAACCCTCGCCGTGCTTATGAAAAGCGGCGAAGAGTGGATTGACTCCGCGCCGATTTCAATGGAGGCGCCCTATGTATTTCAAAACGCCGGCGACGCGCAGCTTGACAAATTCAAAGAACAACTGGGATTGAATTATGACGCGACGGTCGGGAACTGCTTGAAGGCTTTCGTTGACAATTACGGCATAGACACCGAAAAATACGATGAACAGATGATAAGGTATATAGGCGGGGTTCGGTATGAGATGGAGCTGCGGGATTTTTCTTTCCGGAACCGCTATATGTTCGCCGAGGACGTTTCGATGGCCGCGATTATCGAACTGAAAGAGAAATCGCCGATTTTGAAAGGCGTTGACATTGTGGAGGAACCCATAAGGATTTATCTCGACGGGACGGCGATTCCCCATATACGCGGCAGGATTAACGCCATCAACGAACAGCAGTACAACAATCTGAAAGACAGCGGGTACAGCCTGAACGACGTTATCGGCTTCTTCGGAATAGAGGATTCCATGGAAAGCACGCTTCGCGGCAACAACGGCATACGCGAAATAACGCGGGATTCCTCCGGGACGGTAATCGGGGACGTCATAACCAAGAACGTGCAGGCGGGCAAGTCCGTCAAACTTACCATTGACACCGAATTTCAGCGCACGGTAGAGGAGATTCTCGCCAACCACATAAACTGGCTTAACAATAAGACAAGCGACCTGCGCGGGGTGGACTGCTTTGCCGGCGCCGTCGTCGTCTTAGACGCGAAGACGGGCGCGATACTCGCCATGGCGAACAACCCGAGTTATAACTTGGACGATTACGTGGAATTGATGCTCGCGGAGGACAGGGGGGAGCCTCTGCTGCCCGATAAACCGCTTTTGAACAGAGCGGCGGCGCAGGGATACCGCCCGGGTTCGGCGTTCAAGACCATAACCTGTACGGCGGGGCTGATTAACGGGGTAATCGGTCGCAACGACACCGTTTTTTGCGGGGGAAAATATACCTTTTACGCCGACTATCAACCGGGTTGCACGGGGGTTCACGGTTCCATATCGGCGGTAAGCGCGCTTCGCTGGTCGTGCAACTGCTATTTTTACGACGTGGGCAGAAGGCTGGGGATTGACAGATTGAGTTCCGTGGCGGAGCTTTTCGGCGTGGGAACCAACCTTAACTGCGACATATACAATTATCCGGGGATAATGACCACTCCGGAGGTTTACGAAGAGCTTATCGGTTCGCCGCTCACGCCCGGCGACACCATACAGGCGGCGATAGGACAGTCGGAAAACCTTCTCACCCCGCTTCACATGGCGGTCGTGGGTATGACGTTAGCCAATCAGGGCGTAAGATACCGCCCTTATCTCGTGGATTCGGTTTGGAATTACGACTGCACGGAGATGATTTATCAAACCCGCCCCGAAATAGTAGCCGATTTCAGCGAAGGCAACGAAAACAGCTTTTCGATAGTGAGGGAGGGAATGGTCTTCCTCGCTTCGGACGGAACCAACTGGCCGCTTTATACGCCGAACAACCACTTTGCCTATCTGCCCGATTATCCCGCCATTAAAACAGGCACGCCGGAGCTTATAAACAAAAAATATAATTCCACGGTGTTGGGCTTCTACCCCGCGAACGACCCGCAGATTGCCTTCGGGATAGTCCTCGAAGAGGGTGAGTTTTCACGCTTTATGGTGAGAAATATCATTGACGCGTATTTTTACGGTTGCTACGAACCGGAATACAACGAGGACGGCAATATCGCCAACCCCTGGAAAAGATGGGACGCTCCCCGTGAGCCCATACGCTGATTTTGTACAAAATGCACAATAGTTTTTCATAATGAAAACAAACGTATGGTAAAATTGCCTTTTTTAATGCTAATCCCTTTTAATAACGCGCGGTTTATGATATAATGTAGGCACTAATCGGCGGGAACGGAGGAATGTGTATATGTCTCAGATTATTGCGGTCACTGCGGGCAAAGGCGGCACGGGTAAATCCACGACGTCGGCGAATGTCGCTTCGGGGCTTGCGTTTTACGGTAAAAAAACATTGGTCGTGGAACTGGACTTCGGGCTTCGTTGCCTTGACATTATGCTTGGGATAAAGGACGAAATAAGGCACGACATCGGGGAATATCTGAACGGCGATATTGACATACTTACCGCCACGACCAAGGTCGGAACAAGCGAAAACCTTTATTTGGTGTGCGCCACGCGCAACCCTTTCATGGAAATCAACCCCGATAAAATCATCGGCGTGTGCGAAGAGATGCGCAATCACTTCGATTACATCATTATTGACACGGCGGGAATAGGGAGTTCGGTTTTCAGCGTAATAAAAGCGGCGGACCTGATACTTATGGTGACCACCCCGGATACCGTGTGCGTTCGCGACGGCGCCA
>JAIRWE010000143.1 GCA_031253365.1 Oscillospiraceae bacterium
AATAAATGCAGTAAAAAACAGGTAGCGTGAAATGGTTGATTTATCCGTTAAAAAGCGCGTCGTCATAAAAGTCGGGACGTCCACGCTCGCTTACCGAACGGGCAGGCTCAATCTGCGGCGGGTCGAAAAGCTGATACGCGTGTTCTCCGACTTGAAAAATTCGGGGAAGGAACTCGTTTTCGTGACTTCGGGCGCGGTGGGCGTCGGAATGGGGCGCTGCGGGCGTTCATGGACGAAGCCGCCCGACTCGATGCCGGAAAAGCAAGCCTGCGCGGCAATCGGGCAGAGCGAGCTTATGAACATATACTCGCGCGAGTTTTCAAAGTATAACCACACCGTCGGGCAGATTCTCATGACGCGCGACGTCGTCGCCAACCCCGTTCGCAGGCAGAACGTCGTCAACACGCTGAACACCCTGCTTTCGTGGGGCGTGGTTCCGATTATCAACGCCAACGACAGCGTTTCCGTGGAACACCTTGACTTTGACGAGAACGATACGCTTTCGGCTGTCGCGGCGAAGCTGTGCGGGGCGGATTTGCTGGTTATCCTTACCGACGTCGACGGGTTTTATGACAAGAACCCGGCTTTCCCCGGAGCGAGGCTGCTGCCGTTGGTCAACAAAATCACCTTTGAGATGATTGCTTCGGCGAAGGAAAAGGGTTCGCCTCTCGCCAAGGGCGGTATGCTGTCGAAGCTGGAAGCCGCCACCCTCGTAATGGAGGACGATATAGACCTTGTCATATTGAAAGGCGACGAACCCGCCGTTTTGTACGACTTGTTCGAGAACAGGGCGAGATGCACGGTTTTCACGAGTAAAGGGGAAACAATATGAGCTATGCCGCGACTTATATGGAGCAGCTGGGAATCGCCGCGAAAAAAGCGGAGAAAACGGTGTCCGCGCTCAAAACGGCGAAAAAGAACGCCGCGCTTGAGTTAATCGCGGAAAAACTTATGCAAAACGCCGAATTTATCAAAGCCCAAAACCAAAAGGACATAGACAGGGCGCGGGAACGCGCCCTGACGCGGGCGTTTATCGACCGCCTGACGCTTACCGACGGGCGCGTGGCCGATATGGCGAACGGCGTTATGAGTTTGGTCGCGTTGCCCGACCCGATAGGTGAGGTCTTGGGCGGCGGCGAACTGCTCAGCGGTCTGAGCGTCGTCAAGAAGCGCGTTCCTCTCGGGGTAATCGGTATAATTTTCGAGTCGCGCCCGAACGTCGCGGTTGACGCGGCGGCTTTATGCCTTAAATCGGGGAACGTCTGTATTTTGCGGGGGGGGAGCGACGCGCTCAATTCCAATAAATGCCTCGCGGACATAATGCGCGGCGCGCTGTCCGAATGTGACATAAATCCCGACGCCGTTTTGCTTGTGGAGGATACGGAGCGCGAAATCGCCCTTGAAATGATGAAGGCGCGGCGGTATATCGACGTTCTTGTTCCGCGCGGCGGCGGCGGGCTTATAAGCACGGTGGTGAACAATTCCGCCGTCCCGGTTATAGAAACCGGCGAGGGTAACTGCCACGTTTACGTGGACGCCAGCGCCGACGCGCGAATGGCGGTGGAAATCACGGACAACGCCAAGACCCAGCGCCCTTCCGTGTGCAACGCCGTCGAAACCCTTCTGGTGAACGCGGACATAGCCGGCGAGTTCTTTCCGCTTTTAGCCGAAAGGTGGGGTATCGGCACGCCCGAGCCCAAGGTGAAAATCTACGGCGACGCGGCGAGCGCGAAATACATCAAAACGGAGCGCGAGGCGACCGACGAGGACTACCGCAAGGAGTTCAACGACAATATAATCGCCGTTAAAACGGTTAAAAACACGGACGAGGCAATCGAACACATCAACCGCTTCGGGACGGGGCACAGCGAGTGTATCGTCACCGGCGACCTTGACAACGCCGAAAAATTCCAAAGCGAGGTTGACGCGGCGGCGGTTTACGTGAACGCCTCCACGCGCTTCACCGACGGGTTTGAATTCGGGTTGGGCGCGGAAATCGGCATTACCACGCAAAAGCTCCACGCGAGGGGACCCATGGGGCTTAAAGAGCTGACGACATATAAGTATTTGATAAACGGCAAGGGGCAAATCAGGAAATAAAGCGGTTTCCGGAGGTTATCGGAATGCGAAAGGAAAAAGGCAATCCCGTCGACGAAACGCCGCCCGAAGGGAAAAAACATCGGTCAAGGATTATAGACGCGGTCGTCGGCGACTTTGAAAGCGACATCGACGAAATCGACGAGGTTTTCGACGTCGGGGAAAGCGACGGCGGGGAGGAGGGCGATTCCCCCCCGAAGGCGCGCCGCGTCCTCGTCACAATCGCGGTCTTTATGATTTTTTTCTCGGTAATAGGGGTGATTACCTCCGCGAGGTTCGTTTCCGGGGTGATGAACGACATAGCGGACAGGAAAGCCCTGAAAAACGAGTTCGCGCTGTTTGTTTACCCGGTGGTAATCAACGACCCTCCCGCTTACGACACCGTGGATAATTTGCCGACGACGACCATTATCACCTGCGCGATATGGAAAATCATCCTTGTCGGCGACACCTCCAACTATGAGCGCGACTTGGGTTCGATGCGCGTTCCCGCCGTCGACGTCGAGCTGTCCGCCCGCTCCATTTTCGGAACGGGTTCAATCCGCCACGAAAACGCCGGTAACTTTGAGGTTCAGTTCCTGTATTACGAAGAGGAAAACGCCTACATCGTGCCGGAAAACCCCCTGTTCCTGTCTTATTCCCCGGTTATTTCCGAAATAACCAACGTGGACGAGCTGTACACGGTAACCGTCGAGTATATGGCGCCCAGCCCACTGGCAATCGCGGGCATAGATTACGAGAACCGCTCCATTAAGACGATGATTTACACCATTTCCCGCACGAAGGACAAAATGTCGATAAACTCAATCAAATTCGCGGGTACGATAGGCATATGATTTAAGGAGTCACACCTTTGACAAAAGTTGAGATTTCTCTCCTCGGCGAGTTTTATATCAAATACGGGGAATGTGTGATAAGCGAAAAAAACGACCGTTCGCGGAAAAAATGGCTGCTTTTGAAGTACCTGATTGCGTTTCGGGAACGGGAAATATCGCAAAACGAGCTGTTCGAGCTTCTGTGGGACGGCAGCGAAAACGAAAATCCCGCCGGCGCGCTTAAAACGTTGCTCCACCGTCTGCGAACCACGCTGTCCGAGTTGAATTTGCCCGAAGGCCGGGAGATGATTGTCAATTTTATGGGGAGTTACGCGTTCAACCGTTCCTTGGAGTGCGTCATAGACACGGAGGAGTTCGAGCGTTTCTTCAAGCTGTCGGTTCAGCCCGGGCTCAGCGAGAAAGAACAGCTTGACTATTGCCGCAAGGCGATTGATATTTACAAAGGCGATTTTCTGCACGGTTCCGCTTTTGAGAAGTGGATAACGCCGATAAACGTGTACTATCACTCGATTTTTCTGCGGGTCGCCCACCACGCCGTCGATATTCTTTACAGGCACAAGATGTACGCGGAAATAATCTCGATATGCCGTAAGGCGATAACGATTGACGTCTTGGACCAGAGAATACATTATATGCTGATTAAAACCCTCGCGGAGTCGGGCGAGCGGCAAAACGCGAAGAAGCACTACGATTATGTCATCGACCTGTTTTATAACAAGCAGGGGATAAATCCTCAGGGCGACCTGACGGAGCTTTACGAGGAAATCGTAAAGACCGACAAGCAGTATGAAACCGATTTGGACGGCATCAAAATCCGGTTAAACGAAAAGAGTCCGCCCCAAGGCGCGTTTTTTTGCGAATACGAATTCTTCAAGCACATTTACCGCCTCGAAATGCGGGACGCCGAGCGCAGCAAGCAAACCGTCTATATCTGTCTTGTTACGATAACCGACAGGGACGGCGCGGTTCCCCCGCCGAAAACGCTTTCAAAGTCGGCGGAACGCCTGCGGCACAGCATAGGCTGTTCCCTGAGGGCGAGCGATATATTCTCGCGGTACAACGCTTCGCAGTATATAATTATGCTGCCGTCGGCGACCGAGAGCACAAGCGAAATGGTAATGCGGAGGATAGTCCGCAAATACAGGCGCGATTACCCGAAAAGCCCGGTCAAGTTAATCTATCGCTACGACGAGGCGACGCGGGTATAAATAATTTATGTGAACGGAAAGGACTTGCGAAAATGGCTAAAATGTTATTCACCTCCGAAAGCGTTACCGAGGGGCATCCCGATAAAATCTGCGACCAAATTTCCGACGCGGTTCTCGACGCTATCCTCGCGCAGGAGCCGACGGCGCGCGTCGCCTGCGAAACCTGCACCACCACGGGAATGGTTCTCGTCATGGGCGAAATTACCACGCGGCATTACGCGGACATACCGCGCTTGGTGAGGAGCGTTATCAAGGATATAGGCTATGACAACGCCACATACGGGTTCGACTGCAACACCTGCGCCGTTCTGACCTCCATCGACGAGCAATCCCCCGATATAGCCATGGGCGTGAACAGCTCCGTCGACGGGAACGACACGGGGGCGGGCGACCAGGGAATGATGTTCGGGTTTGCCTGCGACGAAACGCCCGAATTGATGCCCATGCCGATTTCGCTGGCGCACAAGCTGGCGAAACGCCTCGCCGAGGTTCGCAAAAACGGGGAGTTGCCTTATCTCCTGCCCGACGGCAAATCGCAGGTAACGATAGAGTACCGCGACGGGAAGCCCGTTCGCGCGGACACGGTCGTGATTTCGTCCCAGCACAAGGCGGACGCCGACCTTGAACAGATACGTTCCGACATAATCGAAAAGGTTATTAAGGCGACCATTCCCGCCCCGCTCCTCGACGGGGACACCAAATATTTCGTCAACCCGACGGGGCGGTTCGTAATCGGCGGTCCGCAGGGGGATTCGGGCTTGACGGGGCGGAAAATCATCGTCGATACCTACGGCGGGTATTCAAGGCACGGCGGCGGCGCCTTTTCGGGGAAGGACCCGACGAAGGTGGACAGAAGCGCGGCTTACGCGGCGCGGTACGCGGCGAAGAATATCGTCGCCGCGGGGCTGGCGAAGAAATGCGAGGTTCAGATCGCTTACGCCATCGGGGTGGCGAACCCCGTTTCGGTGCTTGCGGATACGTTCGGCACGGGGGCGGTTCCGGACGAGAAAATCTCCGCCGCCATTCGCAAGGTGTTTGATTTGCGCCCGTCCGCCATAATAGAAGCGCTGGGGCTGCGCAAGCCGATTTACAGGCGGCTTGCCGCTTACGGACACATGGGCAGGGAGGACTTGGGCGTTTCGTGGGAAAAGACGGATAAGACCGAGGAATTGAAGACGGCCGTCGCCGACGGCGTCTGAACGCCGAATGGGTGTTTCCGCGAAAAGCAATGCAACGCGCCATTGAGCGGGGAGGTGGGGCAATGGCGGCGTCTGAAAGCCGAATGGGTGTTTCTGAAAAGCCCTCCGGCGCGTTAATCGCCATGAGCGGCGGCGTTGACAGTTCCGTCGCGGCGTTGCTTACCGCCCGGCGGTTCCCGAACAGCATAGGCGGCGTTATGAAGCTGTTCTCGAACGGGGACGCCGCGCGGCGCGAAAATTCCTGCTGCGCGCAAAGGGACATTGAGGACGCGCGCTCCGTCGCCGACAGGATAGGGCTGCCTTTCTACGTTTTCAACTTCGCCGACACTTTCGGGGAGCGGGTTATACGGCGTTTCATCGAGGCGTACCGAAACGGGGAGACGCCCAATCCGTGTATCGACTGCAACCGTTATTTGAAGTTTGAGCGGTTGTTGAGGCGCGCGGCGGAATTGGACAGGGAGTATGTCGTCACGGGTCATTACGCGAGGATTGAGCCGGATTCCGGGGGCGGGCGGCTTTTGCTCAAAAAGGGCGCGGATTTGTCCAAGGACCAAAGCTACGTGCTTTACGCCTTAACGCAGGAACAGTTAAAGCATACGCTTTTTCCGCTGGGCGGGCTGCGTAAGTCGCGGGTGCGGGAATTGGCGCTCGAACACGGCTTCGTCAACGCGAAAAAACGGGACAGCCAGGATATTTGTTTCGTCGGCGACGGCGGTTACGCGGATTTCATAGAGAAATACGACGGCGGGGAGTTCCCGAAGGGGCGGTTCGCCGACGTGAACGGCAACGACCTCGGTCAAAGCAAGGGGATTATCCATTACACCGTCGGTCAGCGCAAGGGGTTGGGGCTGTCGGCGGAAACGCCCCTTTACGTCTGTTCGTTGCGCGCCGGGGACAACACCGTCGTCGTGGGAACC
>JAIRWE010000173.1 GCA_031253365.1 Oscillospiraceae bacterium
GCAAAACGCAAACAGCCTCAAAATCGTCCGTCACAACCGAACCGCCGGGTACAGCGGCTCCCGAAACGCCGAGTGAAATACCCCAAATGACAAGACAGCCGACCGAAACGCCAGGCGAAACGGCTTCCGAAACGCCGGGCGAAACGGCTTCCGAAACGCAGGGCGGAGCGGCTTCCGGAACGCTGAGCGAAGCGGTTTCCGAGACGCCGACCGAACCGCCCGCAACGGGCGATTCGCCGAGAGAGCGCGCCGAAAAACTTGCCGCCCTTACCGCAAACGCGGCGGGCGTGGATAACGCGTGGGCCTTATGGCTCATCAACGCCAAAAATCCGCTTCCCGACGGATATGTTCCCTCCGTTTCCCCGATAGGGACGTATTCCCTTGACAGCCGTTGCTCCGAATACGCGCTGCTTATGTTTGAAGCGGCGCGAAACGACGGAATATATCTCAACGTCGCGTCCGCTTACAGAAGCATTGAGCGGCAAACGCTCAATTTCAAGAATTTTTATAACTCGCTGCTGAATTCGGGGTACACACCGGAACAGGCCTTCAACGCGACCGCCGCCGAAATCGCGCCGCCTTACACGAGCGAACACAACGCCGGACTCGCCGCCGACATAGGGCTTATCACAAGCGATTTCGACCTGACGGCGGAATTTCGCTGGCTGCGTGACAACGCGTGGAAATACGGGTTCATCATGCGGTATCCCGCCGATAAAACCGAGACCACCGGGATTATATACGAGCCTTGGCATTATCGCTTCGTGGGGTTGTACCACGCCGAAAAAATTCATAAATCGGGGCTGTGCCTTGAAGAATACATGGGCGACAACGGGGAAAACAACGATGTGAACGGCGTCGTAGCCGCGTTCAAGGAGCAGGTAATCAACGGATAGGGGCGCGGTTCACGGCAGGGCGAAATCCAGCGGCGTCCTTATTTGACTTTCCTCGTCTATGCCGTCATAAACCTCTTTCAGTTTCAGGCCGCTTTCCGTCAATTCAAACACGCACCGTTCGGTTACGTATAACACCCGTTGACCGCGCTTGACGGCGTTCGCCCCCGAAAAGCTGACGGCGGCTATCTCTTTCTTAAACTTCGGGACGCCGCCTTCGCTTTTGATAACAATCCTGCCGCCCTCTTTGACGACCGAAAGCCCTTTCGTGTTGAAGCTCATACAGAAAACGATTGTCTTCGTGGCGAAGGTGATGTCGGCGAACCCGCCTATCCCCGAATAACCGCCTTTCAGTTTATGGGAATTGACGTTGCCGCGCGCGTCGGCTTCCAGCCCGCCCAGAAAGCATATATCCAGCCCGCCCCCGTTATAAAAGTCGAACTGCGTCGCCATGTCGCAAATCATGTCCGCGCCGATTGTCGCCCCGAAGGACACGCCCGGCGCGGGGAGTCCGCCTATCCCCCCCGATTCAACGGTGGTGACGATGTCCTTCAAAATACCCATCTTTGAGGCGTATTTCCCCACGGTTTCGGGAATACCTATGCCTATGTTCACTATATGCCCGGCGCGCAGCTCGCGCGAGGCGCGTTCCCCGATGATGTCGGCGGTTTCGTCTTTTGAATCCGCTTTCGTCTTTTTGGTGGTTGACAGTTTATTGACGTAATAGTCCATCTGCGACGCGGGAACATGTATGTCGCCGGATAAAGCCGGGTCATATTCCGCGGTTTCCGCGCGCGCTTCGCAAACAACGACTTCATCCACCAAAATCCCCGGTATAATTACGTTGCGCGGGCGGGCGAACTCGTGGCTTACACGCTCGACCTGAACGATTACCCTGCCGCCGACGCGCTTTACCGCTTGCGCCAACGAGAGCGCGTCAACCGTAAGATACTCCTTCTCGAACGAGATGTTTCCGTTGGGGTCGACGGTCGTGCCTTTGATTAAAGCCACGTCGATTTTCGGAATTTTGAAAAGCAGGTATTCCGCACCCTCGATTTCCCGAACCTGTACCAACTGCTTTTTCGATACGCGGTTAAGCGCGCAGGTGTCCACGCGCGGGTCGGAAAAAATCCCGACGCCCACCTCGTTCAAAATCCATTTCTTCCCCGAAGCGGCGGCGCGCACGGCGTGGGAAAGCAAACCCAGCGGCAGGCAATAAGCCTCTATTTTATCGGATAACGCCGCTTGTATCGCGGCGGGCATACTGCTGTAATGCCCCGCGATAATCTCGCTGACCGCGCCGGCTTTAATGTACGGGTCGGCGTAACGGTTCTCGTCCCACGCGCCGAACCCGGCGGAGCAGAACATCCGCAAGCCGCGCGGCGAACCCGTTTCGGTAAACCGCTCGTATATCGCCCTGTGAAGCTCTTCGGGGTTGGATAAGGCAAGGAACGAGTTTACCGCGACACAGGCGTTGTCGGGGATTAAGTCGGCGGCTTCCCGCGGGGTGACGATTTTAAACATACGGACACCTGTTTCGTTGCGGCAACCGCCGAAAACCCGCCTTCGGATTATTTCGGTCAACGTGTTGACAGCAACAATGATTTATGATATATTAGACCTAACGCCGCTTCTATAGCTCAGTCGGCAGAGCGCGTCCTTGGTAAGGACGAGGTCATCAGTTCGAATCTGATTAGAAGCTCTTTCGGGGGTTGTGTTTCGTATTATAATTAAAGCGGGGTGCGCGATATGGCAAAATTTCAAGACATAATGGATGAGCTGAAAGAAAAGACCGCGTCGTTCAACGCGAAGGATTATAAGGATTTTTTGGCGGTGCAGATAACGCTGAAAGATTTAAACGAGATTTTCTATATGGAAATCAAGGACGGGGAGCTGAATATCGAGCCTTACGAATACAACGACCGTCAGGCGAACATAATCATTTCCTCCGACAACTTTGTTAAAATGATGAACGGAAAGCTGAATTCCGTAGTCGCGTTTACCACGGGAAAACTGAAAATCGAGGGGAACGTCGGCAAGGCTTCCGAGCTGTCGAAAATCTTCAAAAGATAACATCCGTGTCTATTCAACCCGCCCCGCCCTGCTTTCTTTGAGTATAACGTCGTGCGCTCCGCCTTCGACGATGCTCGTTGACGAAACCAGGGTCAATTTCGCGTTCTTGTGTAGCTGCGCGATGGTGAGGCATCCGCAGTTACACATGGTGCCGCGCACTTTGGACAAAGAGAGCGTCACGTTGTCTTTGAGCGTCCCGGCGTAAGGCACGTAGCTGTCCACGCCCTCTTCAAACGTCAGCCTTGAATCGCCGCCCATCTCGTACCTTTGCCAGTTGCGCGCGCGGGTGGAGCCTTCGCCCCAGTATTCCTTTACATAAGTCCCGTTAATCATCAGCTTGTTTGTCGGCGATTCGTCAAAACGGGCGAAGTACCGCCCGAGCATGATGAAATCCGCGCCCATCGCCAACGCCAACGTCATGTGGTAATCGTGGACTATCCCGCCGTCGGAACAAATCGGAATGTATGTCCCCGTTTCCTTGAAATAGGCGTCGCGTTCCTTGCAAATCTCAATCAAAGCCGTCGCCTGCCCCCTGCCTATGCCCTTTTGTTCGCGGGTAATGCAGATAGAACCGCCGCCTATCCCCACTTTTATGAAATCCGCGCCGCAGTTCGCGAGGAAGCGAAAGCCGTCTTTGTCGACGACGTTGCCCGCCCCGACTTTCACGCTCTCGCCGTAGCGGTTCTTTATCCAGTCAAGCGTGTTTTTCTGCCATTCGGTAAAGCCCTCCGAGCTGTCCACGCACAGCAAATCCGCGCCCGCTTTGACCAACGCGGGGACGCGTTCGGAATAATCGCGCGAGTTGATACCCGCCCCGACCATGTAACGCTTTTGCGAATCAAGCATTTCGTCCTTGTTTTCTTTGTGCTGTTCGTAGTCTTTCCGGAAAACGAAATACTTCAGTCTCTGCTCGTCGTCAATAATGGGCAGGGTGTTCAGCTTGCACTCCCAGATGATGTCGTTGGCTTCCGAAAGCGTCGTGTCGGCGGGGGCGGTGTGCAGTTTGTCGAAAGCGGTCATAAACGTGTGTACGGGCGTTTCCGGCGACATTCGCGATACGCGGTAATCGCGGCTCGTAACAATGCCGAGCAGCTTTGAACCGCAGGTGCCGTCCTCGGTTACCGCCATTGTGGAATGTCCCGTTTGCTCCTTTAACCGCAGAACGTCGGCAAGCGTCATATCGGGGCGCAAATTCGAGTCGCTTTGCACATAGCCCGCCTTGTACCCCTTCACCCGCGAAATCATGTCCGCTTCATCCTCTATGCTCTGCGAAGCGTAGATGAACGACATCCCGCCTTCCCTCGCCAAAGCGACCGCCATTCTGTCGTCCGAAACCGACTGCATAATCGCGGAAACCAGCGGAACATTGAGCGTTACGGCGGGCTTTTCGCCTTTCTTGAATTTTACGGCGGGCGTTTTCAGCGAAACATTTTCGGGGATGCACGTCTTTGAGGAATATCCGGGTACTATCAGATATTCGCCGAAGGTACGCGAAGGTTCGGGAAAAATTTTTGCCATGTGCTTCTCCTCAGCTCAGTATATCTATTCCGCCGATAACGGGCAACCGCTTCGCCCGTCCGTTAGCGGCGTTGATTACGCCTGCCGCAATCAATAAAAACGTGAAAAGTCCGGCCACGACCCCGACAATCCAAGCAAGCATCCCCCCTATGCCTGGAACAACGCCGAACACGATTTTAACCACGCCGACAGCCGCGCCCAAAACAATCTCAAAAATAAAAAGCACTATCCCCTGATTAGCGTGAAATTTCGCGAATTTCGAGCCGGACGCCACGAGCAGCGTAATCACAAAAAGAAGCGGCAAATACGCCAACACCGCCGCGCCGTAATTGCCCTTGACGTCGCTCTCGTCAAATTCTCCCGTGCTGTCCGACGTGTTCATAAAATCGTTGAACGTTTTGTTGAAATCAAAGTTTCCGAAATTCGCCGCGCCTTTGGCGGCGGAGCCGCAGGAACGGCAGACGGTTTCCCCGTCGTCCATGTATTTCCCGCATTTGTCACAAACAGCCATTTCATAAAATCCTTTCATTTTCTGAGGGTTTCGACCGCTTTATCCATAGCGGCTATCACCCTGTCGCACCATTCGTCGAATTCCGGGTCCGGCGTTTGCAATTCCGCGTGTGCCAACACGTTTTCGACCGTTTCGCGAACGCCGCTGTCAAACCGCTTTTTCGCCGTGAACCCCGGAACAAGCCGCTTTAACTTCGCGTTGTCGAAAACCGCCGAATTGGATTTATCGCCCGTCAGCGACCCGGTGAAGTCATATCCGGACAGACCCGCGGCGTCGGCGCATTTGGCGAGGAAATCGCTCGGCGCGTAAAAGGGCTTCAGCTCGACGTTCAGCGCGTTGGCGACCGCGCCGTAAATCTGGTTCCACGTCAGGGTTTCATCCGAAGTAATCTGCACGGCTTCGCCGAGCGCGCGAATGTTCCCCATTAAGCCGACGAACGCCCTCGCGAAATCGGAATTGTGCGTCATCGTCCAAAGCGACGTCCCGTCCCCGTGGATTATGACGGGCTTGCCTTCAAGCATACGCTTGGCGACCTGCCAACTGCCTTTCGCGCCGTGAACGCCCAACGGAATATACCTTTCGTCGTATGTGTGGGACGGGCGGACAATCGTAACGGGGAACCCGCCCTCCCGATACTTTTTCGTGAGATAATCCTCGCAGGCGATTTTATCCCGCGAGTATTTCCAGTACGGGTTG
Source organism: Oscillospiraceae bacterium (assembly GCA_031253365.1). Taxonomy (GTDB): domain Bacteria; phylum Bacillota; class Clostridia; order Oscillospirales; family Ruminococcaceae; genus Ruminiclostridium_E. The sequence continues at coordinate 5,692 of JAIRWE010000173.1, forward strand.
GAGAGCGGTGTCGCCTCGCTTACGCGATAATCCGACAGCGGTTTTTGATACGCCGACGCCGAGCTTATAAAGATAAACTGCCCCGTTTTCCCCCCGAAAAGCCGCACATCCCGCTCAAGCTGCTCCGGGACGAACGCGATAAAGTCCGCCACGACGTCAAAACGCAGCGAGCCTGTCAATTCGGCGACGGCGTTTTCGTCGTTTATGTCAGCCTTAATGTGCTTGAAACCGTCGGGCAGACAGCCGTTGCGGTTCCCTTTGTTAAGCAGATAAAGATCCCAATCGCCGCGGCTGAGCAACTCCCGCGAAATCGCCGCGCTGATTATGCCGGTTCCGCCTATGAACAACGCCTTCATCGCGCCACCCCCCGCCAAGCGTAATTATACCATATATTAACGCGATTGTAAAGCCTCTGAAAAATCCGGGCGTTCGATGACGCCGGCGGCGTTCATGTCGGTTATCTCTATTTTATAAGCGAACTCCCCGCCGTCCGAAAGCGTGTGTTCCCTTATGAATACTTCTATGTAACCGCTTTTGTCAAGCCGAAATTCCGTCGTCAATTCCGAAAATTTTTCTTTATCGCTCCTTTTGTTGAGTTTTTTTACGTCATATTCGACGGCGACGCCGTTCCCGTCGCGGAAGTCCACGCTCGAAACGCTGGGGGCGTCAAGAAAAAACAGGCTCTTTTTCGTAAGGCGGTGCTTTATCCCCCTGCCGTAACTGTAAAAGCCGTCGTCCGAAACCGTAAGCGCGGTCCAATCCGCTTCCCCGCCGTAACCGTAACAAAGGCGGCTGCCGTTGTTATACTCGGCGTAAACCGTTTCCCCGTCCGTCGCCCAATACAAATACGTCAGCGTGTCCCCCTCGTACCTGAAACGAAAATCCTCGATGACCCTTCCCGTGAAGCTGTCCGTGACGGTAACCCGCGCCGACTCAAGCTCCTCGTATTTTTCCCGCGCCGACCCAATTCCTTCAAGCTGCGCGCCGAATTCCCCCTCGGAACAGGAAACAAGGAACACCGTCAGAACCGCCGCGCCGAAAAAACTAGGGCGACTTTCAAAAATCCCCTTAGGCAATCTCCGACAACCCCCCTTTTTTTCGGCACTACCCGAATTAGAACCGAAAAATGCCGCCCGCGCTTAACGGACGGCAACAAAAACACACCTATCTATTCCGCGAAACCGCTTTCAACAAGTTTTATCAGCCCTTCGACGGCAAGCTGCTCATCGGCGCCGTCGGCAATTATCCTGATATTCGAGCCGCCGACGATTCCGAGTGAAAGGATACCGAGCAGACTTTTCGCGTTGACTCTGCGTTCTTCCTTTTCCACCCAAATGGAAGACTTATATTCATTGGCCTTTTGAATAAAGAAGGTCGCGGGCCTCGCGTGCAACCCAACTTGGTTTTCAACACCCACTTCTTTAACGAACATAGAAAATCCCTCCTAATTTCGCAGAACACCAAAAGCCCGCAAAGCTGCTTTCAAGTCCCCGTTTTCCGTCCACAGTACATATTATAGCCTTTGCGTTCGGGTAAGTCAATATTCTTTGCGTCATTTTATGTCATTTTTTGAAATATTATATGTTTTTATTAAATATAAAAATTTTATAATGAATTGTTTGTTAATAATCCACAAATATTTTTCAACGCCATATATAAGATAAACAATGCTTTTTCAACAGCGCGGCGGCTTTGAAGCCCGCGAGCGTCGGTCCGTGAGCTTAAAACCCTTGTTTTTACAGCAAATCGGGGCGTTTTAACCCGGTGTTCCTGACCGCTTCTTCCTCGCGCCATTTCTCTATATTCGCGTGGTGACCCGACAGCAGCGTTTCCGGAACGCTCCTGCCCCGCCAGGTTTCCGGGCGGGTGTAAAGCGGGTGTTCAAGCAGCCCGTTCCAGTGACTGTCGTCCTTGAACGCGCTTTCATCGGGAAGGACGCCCTGTTGCAGCCTTACGACGGCGTCCGCGAGGATAAGCGCCGGAAGTTCGCCACCCGTCACGACGTAATCGCCCGCGCTTACCTCGAAAAAGCCCAGTTCCTCTATCACGCGGCAGTCCACGCCCTCGTAACGCCCGCAAAGAATAATCAACCACCGCTCGCGGGCAAGTTCCTTAACCAACCCCTGCGTGAGGGTTTTCCCCTGCGGCGTCATGTAAATCAATTTCGGGGGATTTTGCGCTTGAGCGTTTTTCATTATATCCGTTATACATGAAAAAACCGGTTCCGGGCGCATAACCATGCCGATTCCGCCGCCGTAAGCCTTGTCGTCCACGCGCCCGTGCTTATTCCCCGCGTAGTCGCGTATGTCGCGGCAACCGATTTCGACCGCCCCGGACTGCCTCGCCCTGCCGATTACGCTTTCGGAAAGATACGCCTCGCACATTTCGGGGAACAGCGTCGCGATGTCAATTCTCATTTCCGCCTCCGACTCAGTCAGTCAAATAAGCCCGGCAACGGGCGAATTATTATTTTACCCGCAGTAATATCAATGTCTATCAATACTTCGGGTATAGACGGGAACAACAACTGCCTCCCCTCGGGCGTTCTCACGGAATAGACGTCCTTGGGGGCGTTTTGCAGGATTTCATCCACTTTGCCGTAAACCCGCCCCGAATCGGCGTCCGTTACCTCCAACCCGATTAAGTCGCTGATAAACCACGTGTTTTCCGGAAGTTCATAATCCCTGCGGTCTATGAAAATTGTTTGACCGACAAGTTTTTGCGCCTCGTCGATACCGTTTATCCCGTCAACCCTCAACACGACAAAGCCCTTGCGGATTTCGGAAAGGCTCGCTTTGACGGGAATTTTGCTTTCGCCCAGATAAAAACACTCAAACCGCCCGAGAACGTCGGGACTGTCGCAAAAGCTCTTTGCTCTCAATTCGCCTTTCAATCCCTGCGTTTTCGTGAATTGGGCTATTTTCAAAAATTTTTCTGCCATACAATACAGTAATAACCATGAACGTGATATTAAAGTGATTAAATAGTGTTCATAGTGTGAAAATGTTTTCATGCTTGACAAATTTACGGTTATAATATATTATTTACGTAGGCAATCGCACGCGGAAAAGGAGAAACGGATGACTTACGACTATGTTCCCGTGGTGATAGACAATCTGCCGCTCGGCATGAACCTGGAATGCAGAATTTATTTTCAAAAAGCCGGAGAGCTTTCTTTGCTGTGCGAAAACCGAACCCTTACCGCGGAGCTTGTCGAAAGATTTAAAAAAATAATGGCTCCCGAAGTCAACGTATACGTACCCAAAAAGTATATTACGGATTCTTTCGACAAGGGCGTTTACTTCGGTTTCAGCGAGGACGAGGCGCGGAAAATCAAGGACGACGGCGCCGCCGCGCCGTCCGTCGGCGCGAAAAAGCCCGTTCCGGGCGCCGTGGAGTTCAAAGAGGTCGTAAGAAGGTACAACGAGGTCAAGGAAGCGGCTTCCGATATGCTGACAAGCGTTTCCAAAAGCGGAAAGGTCGAAGAAAAGCAAGGGGAGGAGATTTCCGAAAACATACAGGCGCAGCTTGAAAAAACCGACGTTTCGCTTATTATCCAAAGTATAAACAGAATTCGTTCGGTTGACGAATACCTGCACACCCACAGCGTCAACGTGGCGTTCCTTAACGGAT
>JAIRWE010000053.1 GCA_031253365.1 Oscillospiraceae bacterium
TCGCTCAAGTTGCGTGTCCGCCCCATACATCATCATTTGCTTTCCCATTTCTTTCACCCCCACTCATTCTACCATATTTTGACGAACGGGTCAAGAGGGTTTTTAGAGGTTGCCTTAAAACGCGCCGACATTCGGACAACCAAGATTCAGTAAATTTCTCGTACTCTTTTTGCGTGTTAAACTGATTATCCCATGAATCATTACAGCCCTTAAACTCCGTGCCTTCCACACGCTCCAAGAAGCCGTTCACACGCATCCAGTACGGGGGGTCCGCAAATATTAAGTCTATGCTGTTATCGGCGATGTCTTTTAATTTCTGTAAACTGTCGCCGTTTATTATTGTATTCAATTCCATTAACATCACCTTTCTCCGCGAAAACATTTTATTTCAGTTTGTCGTCCACCCTTAATCTGTCATAAATTTCCTCGTCCGGCGTGACGTACAGCGTCTTATTGTTCGTGAAAGTCACGTAACCCGGTTTCGCGCCGGACGGCTTTTTCACATAACGCGCGAACGTATAGTCCACGGGAACCCGCCCCGAATCCCGCCCTTTCGAGCAGTAAGCCGCTATTGCCGCCGCCTCGGCTATCGTTTCGGGAACCGGCGCGCGCCCCGAACACCGCAAAATCACGTGGGAACCCGCTATATCCTTGGTGTGCAGCCATACGTCGTCGGATTTGGCGATTTTAAGCGTTAATTCGTCGTTTTGTCTGTTGTTGCGTCCCACAAGAATTTCCGCGCCGTCGGAGGCGGTAAATTTTATCGGGGGCAGCGGCTTCTCCCTGCCGCTTTTCTTGAAAGCGGACGGCAGCTTTATATATCCCGCCGCGTTAAGCTCCCGCCTGATTTCGTTTAACTCGTCCTCGGCGAAAGCCCGCTCGGCGGCGTCGATTACGCTTTCAAGATAAGTCAATTCCCGCTCCCCGTCGGCAAGCAGTTTGGAAAGCATCTTCTCTGCGTTGTCCGCCTTGCGGTAAGCCGCGTAATATTTTTGCGCGTTTTGGGCGGGGGTAAGACGGGCGTCAAGCTCTATCCTCTCGATTTCCCCGGTGACGTAATTCTCGGCTTCAAGGAAAGTCGCGCCCTTTTCCAGACGGTAAATGTTCGCGTTAATCAAATCGCCGCGTATTCTGAGCCGCTCGCGCCCCGCGCAGTCAAGCAATTCCCGCTTTTGCGCCGACAGCCTTCTCTGAACGCGCTCATAAGCGTTGGCAAGCGTTTTCATAAGGCTGCCCGCCCGTTGTTTCAAACGCTCGACGTCCGCTTTAACGCCGAAAAAACCATCCAGCAACCCGTTGGCGGAATCCGCGCGCGACACAATCATCTCACCGCCGTACTGCCCGATGTCCACGAAACAAAAGTCGCGGGGGGCGCCGCGCGCGCGCGGATGCTCGCCTTTTTCGCTTATCAGGGTGATTTCGGGTTTGTTTTCGGTTAGAACCGATTTCGCTTTGCTTAGAAATTCCGCCAGCTTTGACTTGTCCCCGCCGCTGTAAAAAACCGCTTCTCGGGTAAAAACGGGCGAAACGCCTTCAAGCGTTTTAAGCAAAGTCTTATCGTTCCAGTTTTCTTCCAGCCCTTCGACGACGCCGTTTACGTCGCAGTCAAGCAGGCAGTGCCTGTCGTCACGCGGCGGGGGAACGTACCCTATGTTCGGCAGCACCCGCCTGACCGAGGAAATATCGCTTGTCACGCGCTTGATGCTGTCAATCACGCGGTCGTTCCCGTCAACGAGGATAATATTGCTTGTCCGCCCCATAATTTCGGCGATGAGGCTGTTTTGAACCTCGTCGCCTATTTCGTTCGCGCACTCAAAATCAAAGCGGAGAATCCGCTCCAGCCCGTCCTGCGTTACGGCGGTAAGCCTGCCGTTCCTCAGATGCTTACGCAAAAGCACGCAAAACATGGGCGGAGTCTTGGGATTTTCGGGAACGGCGGAGGTAAGACCGACCCGGGTGCAATTTCCGTTCGCCGACACAAGCAGCCTCGGATTTTTACCGAAAGCGCGGAAGGTTATGATTATCTCATCGCGGGAAGGCTGGTTGATTTTATCCACCCGCGCGCCGATAAGACCGCTCTCCGCAAGTTCCGCCTTTATAATATGCAAAAACGCGCCGTCAAGGGACATATCCCCTCCTCAAACCAAAGCGGCGTCAACCGTTAATCGCCGTTTTTAACGCCTCTATTTCCGCCGTGTGCAGGGGGCTCAAATGCTCGGGATTGAACAGATAGTTATAGCTGTAAAACACCACCCCGCCGTAGCTTTTCATTCCCTTGGCGACTTCGATTTGCCTTTTCAGTATTTGCTTTGAATTAAGCCATTCGTCCGAACCCGCGCCCGCCCAACCGTCCGTCTTCCCGATTTTATAGACTGCCAGCCCCGTTATCAGCTTCACGCCGGAACCGTTCAGCATTTCCTGCCATTGATTTATGCAGCTTACATAGGGCAGGGAGGAATGTTCAAACCCGTAATAAATCTGCGGGGCGACATAATCGGCAAAGCCCGCGCTCTTACACCATTTTTCCACGTCGGCGTAAAGCTCGTTGTAATTATGCTCGATGTTGCCTTGGGGGCTCACGCCGAAGAGCGCGCTCGGATTGCCCTTTTTCACGGCGGAGTAAAGCGTTTTAACCATGCTGTTGCAGTTATAAAGCCTGAAACTGTTCAGCAGCGCGAAAGACGACGCGCCGAACGCGTCGGCGTCGAAAGCGCCGTCCGTGACGGGGTAAAAATAATCGTCTATGTGTATGCCGTCAACATCATAATTCGCGGTAATCTCGGCGGCGCCGTTCCCGATTAACCCGATAACCTCGCCGTAAGCGGGGTTCAGATACCAGTAATCGCCGCTTTTCACTATATATTTGCCTTTTTTCGCGGGGTCGGCGTACCATTCCCCGACGGGATACCCGCGTGAAACCTTTTCAATATCGGCGGCGGAATTTATCCTCATGGGGTTAAGCCAACCGTGAAACGAAACGCCGCGCCCGTGCGATTCTTCCAGCATGACTTTAAGGGGGTCGAAATCGGGTTCGACGCCCACCTCGCCGGTGACATACTTCGACCAAGGGTAATAACCGGATTTATACAGCGCGTCCCCGAACGGACGCAAATGCACATACACGGTGTTTATCCCGATTGAAACGCAGTTATCCATCATTTCGCCGTAGCTTCGGCGAAACGCCGCCTCGGATTTTCCCGTTAAAATTCCCGAAAGCTCGATGTATGAAATCCATACGCCCACGACCTCGCCGTAATTCAAAGCGTTGTAATCCGACGCGACGACCTCGATTTTCGGGGGGTTTTCAATGTCGGGGGGGGCGGTCTTAACCGGTTCGGGCGTCGTACTCCGCGGCGTTTCGCTCGGAGTTTCGCTCGGCGGTTCGCTCGGCGACTCGCTCGGCGATTCGCTCGGCGGTTCGCTCGGCGGTTCGCTCGGCGACTCGCCCGGCGGTTCGCCCGACGACTCGCTCGGCGGTTCGCTCGGCGACTCGCTCGCCGATTCGCTCGGCGCCGCTTCCCCGGAAACGGTTTCCGCCGGAAGCGTTTCCTTCGGCTTAACGGGGATTTCAAGCGGCTCGTTAATTATCTTTTCATCGTCCGCGAAAGCCAGACCGTTATAATTTTCCGCGTTGACGCGCTCCCCGCCGCGTGCCTCATTGTTCGCGCAGGCGGTGAAAAAAAATAAAATTACGGTTAAAAAGGCGACAAACCCCTTCATTGTTCCCCCGACCGCGGCGAATCAAAACCCCCGCCGCGCTTGACGCCCGAACACCCAAAAAACCCCCGCAACGCCGAAACGGCAGGGGTTTTCGCGACTGTTCAGCGGCTCTTCACATATTCAATCAGCTCGTCCGCCAAGGCGAAAGCCAAACCGACGTGCGTATCCGCGCACCCGTAATAAATCGCCAGCCTCCCCGTGTCCGGGTCGCACAGCGCGGCGCACGGAAACGCGACGTTCGGAACGTCGCCCGCACACTCATAAGGCGTTTGCGGACTCAGCAGATATTCCCCGCAACGATACTTGACCTTCCACGGCTCGTCAATATCGAGAATAGCCGCCCCGAAGCTGTACACAAAGCCGTTGCAGGATTCAAGGACGCCGTGATAAACGCAAAGCCAGCCCTCGCTCGTTTCAATCGGAATGGGACCCGCGCCGATTTTTTTCGATTCCCAGCCGTTTTTCGGCGCCATGACATGGCGGTGTTCGCCCCAGTATTTCATATCCGGGGACTGCGAAATATAGATGTCGCCGAAAGGCGTATGCCCCGAATCCGACGGGCGGCTGAGCATCATGTATTTCCCGTTGATTTTACGCGGGAACAGCACGCCGTTGCGGTTAAACGGCAGGAACGCGTTTTCGGTTTGATAGAATTTTTTGAAATCGTAAGTGTAACCGACGCCGATTGTCGGCTTCCATCCGTAAGCGTTGCACCACGTAATCCACCAGCGGTCTTCGATAAAGACGACGCGCGGGTCATAACCGTACTGCCACGGATTGGCTTCGGCGGTCTTCGCGTTCTCGTTAATCCATTCGATTTTTTCCTCGGATAAATTCCAGTTGACGGCGTCGTCGGAAAAACCGGAGTGCAGCTGCATATTCCGCCGCCTGTCGTCAACCCTGAACACCCCCGCGAACTTTTCCCCGAAAGGCACCACCGCGCTGTTGAATATGGAGTTGCTGCATTTCAGCAGGTCGCGCCTGATGATGGGGTTTTCCGTGTAACGCCATACGACGTCCTTACAGCCGGGCGGCTTTTCCTGCCACGGAACGGCGGGCAAAGACTTCAAGCCCATTATTTTTACGCTCATGTTTTATCTCCGTTATCTTTTTTTTGTTTTTTGGCTCCGCCGCCTTTTTTGCTTTTCCTGCCCAAAACGGCAAGAACAATCATCGTTATCAAAGCGGCGGCGGCGGGAATAACGGCAATCCACAGATTGACGCCCGTAGCCGGATTGAGCATAGTCATCACGCCTCCTCGCAATTCAAAACCCGAGGCGGGAGCGCATACAGTCAATTAACTTCAAACAACCGCCGAAATCATCTCGACTTATGCCATGCCCCCGCCCGAGCGTTCGTTCAACCTTCGGAAAGCCGGCTTTACGCCTTGCTGACCTTCGCGCCCGAAGGCAAGGCAACCCCGTTGATTGCCGTTACTTGTTCAACGTAATCGTTGAAAACGTCCAAATCGTAGACAAACACCTCGACGTCCGTCCAAACGATTTTGAGCTTTAATTCCTCGATGCCGTCGTTGCCGATTTGAAGCCCGAATTTCAGGACGCCGCCGCCCTTGTCGTCGTTTTCGCCCAAATCGCCTTTGCCGAGCGTTCCGTTCTCCGACCACACCTCGTTAATCGGCCACGCGAACGTCATCACGTAATCGGGACCGAAGCCCCAACCTTCTTCCTCGTACTGCTTAACCAGATTCACCTCGTCGGAAGTGAAATACCAGTCCACCGCCCCGCCGAGCTGAATGTATTCCTGGATAAAACCGACGTCAATCGCGGCTTCCTCCGCTTCGATTAAATCGTCCGAGACACATTCGATAAATTCAAGGTAAAATCCGGCTTCTATACGGTCGATGTTGCTCCAAAACTCACCGTTTTGGAAAACCAAGAACTCATGTTCAAGATAAGGGCTTTCCGAGTTGAAATCGTCTTCCTGCTGGAACGCCTGCCTGACCGCGTCTTTCGCGGTGTTTACCTTGGAATCCATGTTGTCGCCCAACATCATCCTTCCGTCGGCCCTGATTGAGAACTCGCGGTTGTTGAACTGGAACACGACAAACTCAAAAGCCGCGTCGCTGACGACGGACGAACCGGTGCCGGGGTCGTCGTTGCTTTCGGGCGGAGCGGAGGTGGGAGCGTCCGTCGGGGCGGTCGTTCCGGGAGCGGTCGTTCCGGGAGCGGTCGTACCGCCGCCGCCGCCGTTGCCGTCGCACGCCGCAAGCGCGAACACAAACGCGAGCGAAAGCAAAATAGTCAAAGATTTCTTCATGTTTTTCTCCTTTTCGTCCGCACGCGGTTAAGCCGCGGCGACCCTAACGCCCGAGTCCGCGGGGAAACCGAGATCGGCACACTTATCAACGTATTCGTTGTACTTTTCCATGTCCTTTACGTAAATCGACACTTCAAGCCAGCCTACGTGCAGGGACAAATCCACGTCTTTCTCGTCGAAGAAATCATCGGAACGCCCGAACTGAACGCCGAATTTCTGCAGCCCGTTGCCCGCCTTCCATTCCTCGCCGGAAGTGTCGCCCGGGATGCCCCTGGTTTCGCCGTGATACTCATAAACAGCCGACACGTCCCACACTACGTTAATGGGATTGTCCTTGCCGAAGTCGGGAACGGGGTCATTGTTGGGGTCGTTGCCGATATGCGCGTAGTTCACCTGCTCGCGAACCCCGCCCTGACCGGGGGACCACCATTCCCACTGCGTGCCGTTTTCCGGATTGCCGCCGATTTGAAGATAAGGCTGGATGTATCCGTAGTGTTCCGGTTTGGTCGGAATTTCGCTGCCTTTGTCCTCAAGGTAAAACTTGGCTTCTATACGGTCGATGTTGAACCAAAAATCGCCGTTCTCGCTGATGATGAATCCGTCGGGGTTCCTGCTCGCCCCTTCGCCGTCCAAATTCGCGGTCTGCTGCAACGGCGCCTGTATGGCGAACCTCGCGTCGGTGCGACCTTTTTCGTCGCCCACGTTATCGCCGATACAAAAGTTGTCGAACGCGTTGACGGTGAAATCCATACTCGTGAATTTCAGCACGCCGAAGTCGAAGGTTCCCTCTTCGCCGGTTCCGCCCAAAGAGTAAACCCCCGGTCCGTTGAGATTTTCCGGCGGAGGCGGAGCTTCCGTCGGGGCGGGCGTGCCGGCAGTGGGCGTACTGCTGCCGCCGCACGCCGCGAACGAAAATACAAGCGCGAACAAAAGCAATAAAGTCGTAAGTTTTTTCATGTTTTTTCCCTTTCGTTTTTTTTTATTTAGGTTGCCTTTAAGGTCGCAAATCGTTTTCGCGAACCCTTACGTTACAGTTTAACACGTAAACAACAAATCCGTCAATATGCAATATCACTAAATATTGAACATTATTTTTGAGGATTTTTAATTCTTCGCGATTAACCGTGAAAAATCAGCCGCCATTTTCTCGTGTTTCGCCTTTGCCTCTTCAAGGTTCGCGCCCACGCAGGTGTAATAAATCTTCAGCTTCGGCTCGGTTCCGGACGGACGCGCGATTATGCCGGCGCCGTCGGAGAACGTCAGCTTCACCACGTCGGATTTGGGCAAACCCGTGCTTTTCGGCGGGTTTTCGGGATTAACCAGGTCCGTCACGGTTCCCGACGAATAATCGGTGAACGTCACCGCGTCAACCCCCGCGATTGAACGCGGGTAAGAGGAGCGGATATTTTCCATGATAGCCTTCATCTTCGCCATACCGGAAGCGCCTTCAAACGCGATGTTCTCCACCGGGTGGATATAGTACCCGTACTCTTCGTACATCTCTTCGCGCGCCTCAATCAGCGATTTCCCCTCGGAGCGGCATCGCGCCGCCATTTCGCAGATAAGCATGGAGGCGACGACGGCGTCCTTGTCGCGGACATAACTCCCCGCGAGGTAGCCGTAGCTTTCCTCAAAGCCGTAAATGAATCTGTCCTGTTCCCCGCGCTTTTCAAGCTCGCCCACCTGCTCGCCGATAAACTTGAACCCCGTCAGCACGTCGATTAGCCGAACGCCGTATTTTTCGGCGATTTTACCGTTAATCGCGGTGGAAACAATGGATTTCACCGTTATCGGGTTATCGGGCATCGTGCCGTTCGCCCGCCGCCCGCGGCAGATGTATTCCAGCAGCAACGCCCCCACCTCGTTCCCCGTGAAAAGCGAGTATTCGCCGCCGTCGCGGACGGCAATCCCCATTCGGTCACAGTCGGGGTCGGTGGCGATTAACAGGTCGGGGTTTTCCTTTTCGCACAGGCGTAAAGCCGCTTCCAGCGCCTCCCGAAACTCGGGATTGGGGTAGGGGCAGGTGGGGAAATTACCGTCCGGGTTCTCCTGCTCGGGAACGACAATCACGTCTTTGACGCCGATTTCCCTCAAAATTCGGCGAACCGGCTTGTTCCCCGTGCCGTTAAGCGGGGTATAAACCACGCGCAAACCCGAATCCGCGCAAATTCCGGGGTATATCGCCTGCGCCCTGACGTTTTTGAAATATTCCTCGGCGACGGCGCCGTCGATATACGCGATAAGCCCTTTTTCGAGAGCTTCGTCAAAATCCGCCGTTTTTATGCCGTCAAACTCGTCGATGGCTTTTATCCTGTCCAAAATCATCTCGGAAGCCTCGAGCCCCAGTTGGCAGCCGTCGTTCCCGTAAGCCTTGTAGCCGTTGTATTTGGCGGGATTGTGGCTGGCGGTGATTACTATCCCCGCTTCGCAGGAGAGGAAGCGCACGGCGAAACTGAGCATGGGCGTGGGCGTCAGCTCGCCGTAAATGTGACACTTGATACCGTTTCCGGCTAAGACCTCCGCCGCCGTTTTGGCGAAATAATCCGACTTGTTGCGGCTGTCGTAGGCGAGCGCGACGGAAGCGCCGGGCTTGTTCAGCGAAAGGACGTATTCCGCCAAACCCTGCGTGGCGCGCGCGACGGTGTAATAATTCATGCGGTTGCTGCCCGCGCCGATAACGCCGCGAAGCCCCCCCGTCCCGAATTCAAGGTCGCGGTAAAAACAGTCCTCTATTTCCGCGTCGTTCCCCTCCATTTTTCGCAACTCGGCAGTAAGGTCAGGGTCTTTAACCGCTTTTTTCAACCATAAATCGTATCTTTCCCTGATAGAACTTTCCATATGTCGCCCCTTTCGGACGGCAACCTCCGAAAACCTTTTTCAGAGGTTGCCGGATATTTTATGCCCCATTATAACAGTTTTATACGATTTTGTCAAGGAATA
>JAIRWE010000103.1 GCA_031253365.1 Oscillospiraceae bacterium
AGCGGGGAGAGAACACAACAGGTCGATATTTATTTCAGCTTTATCGGTAACTTTTCATTCCCCGAAGCCGCCCCGCCTACGCCCGAAGAGTTGGCGGCGAAAGAAAAGCGGCTCAAGAAACTCGCGAATCAGAGAGCCGCCCATCAACGGTTTTACGCGAAAAAGAAAGCGGCTCACAAGCGGCAAAATCAATCGGAACCGCAACCCGAAAAGGAATTGCGGACGGCTTGACCGACATCGCAATATCGCTCCGGCTTCACGTCGGAGCGATATTTTTTGCCATTAACCGTCCGGCGGTTATCACAAAAAGCGTCAGCTTTTCACAGAGGGGTTCGGGGATTTCTTCCCCGACAAGCATTGAAAAAGCTCTGATAAAATCAGGGCTTTTTTTGATGTGTCTAGACACATCATATGCTTGCTAATCACTTAGCAAGCATAGCGTTTGAGTGCTCAAACGCGAAAAGGGAATTCTTGGAGAATTTAAACTTCCGTTGCGGCATACGCTTCGATTGTTCGCAATATCACGTTCGTCCTATGGAGTTGGAGTCATTGAATACGTAGTATATATGTCTATCATCCGTGTTAATGCCGAAATCTTTTTCATAACATTAACCTCTCAACAGCTCCGCAATATCGGGATAAACGGCTATCTCGGGAATCAGGGCGGCGCGGTAACGCCCCGCTCCCTCGTCTATAATAACGGCTTCCATGGAACTGCGCCACATATAAACGGCGGTCAAATACCACTCGTAATAAACGCCGTCTTTTAAAACCCGGAAATTTATGTTTACGTGCGGTTTGTAGTCGCCGCGAATGAATATTTCCGTGATTTCCCCGCCCTGCGATTCTATATGCTCAAATATATTGTCAAACCCGTTTGTACTCTCCAAGTCGCCTCTTTCTGTTTTAACCCCGCCTAATTCCTTGAGTTGAGGCGGTTCCTTGCCGAAATAATTAACGTGATAAGGATAGTCAAAAAAATATGGGACGGAAGTTTGGAAATCGGTCAACAAAAGCTCGTCGTTGTGATAAGGGCTGTGCGCTAAATCCGCTCCCTTGCCGGAAAGAATTGATTCATACGGAACCCCGTCTTCAACTCCGAAGATATAGGCGGACGAGTTTTCCGACTGAAAAACGCATAAGCCGTATACTTCCTTTACGACCGCTCCCCGGCGGTTTTTCGCGACGAGGGTGATATTCTTGCCGTCGGCGTAGTATATGTTGTCGTCATACCCGGGAGGCAGCTGGACGAAAGCCCCGTAATTCCCGCTGCCGTCATAGTTCCTATACGCGAAAACCTGCGGTTCGACACCGAATTCCGAGATTACGGAGTTGCGAACGGCAACGTACCTGTTGTAAAGCCGAACCGCTTCTAAGACGTGGTCTTGAATATATTTCCTTTCATTATACGAACATACCGAATACTCGTTCGCCTCGCGGGTTTGAAAGCCGCCCTCGTAAATATGTTTGCCGTAAGCGTTTTCGTATACGATTTTATCGACCCGTTCTCCGTTTACGAAATAGTTCAAATTGAAAGAGCCTGTGCCGCCATCTGTTTCACCGATTATTCCGAATATTGTTTTGAGTTCAAGCCCCGCGTCGGTAATCGTAATATTATCAATAAGTTCTACTCTTTTCCAATTGGAATGTTCGTAATAATTATGAACGTAAACGCCGTTTTCGTCCCTGATGAAAAACGTCTCCCCGTCGCGGCAGTAGCCGCGAAACTCACCGATATATTTGCCGTCAAGCGAATAAAGGTAACACGGCTTTAAAGCTTGCCCGCCGTCGTGTATCAAATTAAACACTTCGGGAATATTATCTCCGTCAAAATCGTAAAGCCCTATGTTTAAAAAGGCACTGAACCTCATCAGCCCAATGATACGTATTTGCTCTATGCCTTTATCGTTAATCAACCTGTTTTCGTCGAACAATTCCGAAACGGGCAAGAATTCATACTCGGCGATTTGCCTCGACATTTTTTCTTCCCGCGTCGGTTCTTCAACGGTCGGGAGCGTTGTTCCCGCCGCCGCCATTGTCGTCGATTTTGGCTTTGCGGCCGTTGCGGCAAGGCTTGCCGCCGTCGTCTCACCCGCCGTGACGGTTTCGCTTTCCTCCGGCGCGTTATCGTCAGCTTTATTGCACCCCGCGAAAATAATCGCCGCCGCCAGCGTTATAATTATCGGTTTTTTCATAACCGTTGTCTCCTATATTTTTATTTTCACAACGCGCCTTTTTATCGCGAAAACAAAATAAGTCGCCGCTAAGCAACCAAATGTTTCTCCGTGAATCAATGTCGGTCAGTATCAAGACTGTATTTATATGCCCGATAACTCTTACTGCCCGTTTCCTCATCAAGGATTTGGGTTATCTTTTTCTTTTGAGATGGCACGCTCACTCGCGTTCACCTCCCGCATTTCCGCCGTCTGTATGGTTTATCTGCCGCTCTATCAGTTCACGCTCGCGTTCCAACTCGCGTTTTAACTCATCCTCCGAGGGCAGATACGGCATATATTTTGAAGCAAAAAGGTTCTCATTATCGGCGAGTACGGAATATTTCGCCATCGTTTCACCTTTTTCGGCACAAAG
>JAIRWE010000165.1 GCA_031253365.1 Oscillospiraceae bacterium
CGGCGAGCGGGGATTCGGAGCGGGTGTGCGATTTTGTGAAAGGGCTGGACGAAAGCGACTATGAGATTGATTTGACGGAGCAAGCCGTTTATTTAAGCGACAGGGGAATCAAAAAAACCGAGGAATGTTTCGGCGCGGAAAACCTTTACGACGAGGAAAGCACGGAACTCCTCATATCGGTCAACACCTGCCTTAAAGCGGTTTTTTATCTTAAAGAAAACAAGGATTACGTCGTAAGGGACGGTAAAATCCGGTTAATCGACGCGCTGACGGGGAGAATCGCGGAGGACAGGCTTTTCCCGGGGTCGCTGCAATCGGCGCTCGAGGTCAAGCACGGGCTTAAAGTTTCCGAAAGGGGCGTCGTTACGGGGGTAATCCCCATTCAATACTTTGCGCGGCAGTACGGGGACATAGCGGGAATGACGGGGACGGCGGTTTCTTCCGCCGAGGAATTCGAGCTGCTTTACGGGCTGCGCGTGCGGGAAATTCCGCCCCGCGTGCCTTGCGTCAGGATTGACAACCCCGTTGAGGTTTATTACGACGGCGAGTCGAAACAAAACGCCGTCGTCAGGGAGATTGCGCGCGTTCATAAAAACAACCGCCCCGTTTTGATAGGGACTTCCACCGTCGAGGAGAGCGAGCGGTTGGCGGAGAAGCTGGAAGCCGCGGGGATTTTCGGCGTTCGCGTGCTGAACGCGAAAAACGACGAGATGGAAGCCGAGATTATCAAGGACGCGGGCAAGCCGGGCGCGATTACCGTCGCGACGAACATGGCGGGGCGGGGCGTTGACATCAAACTCGGCGGTTTCAACGAGGAAAGCCGGGACGAAGTCGTGGCGGCGGGCGGTTTGTTCATAATAGGCACGGCGTTATACGAGAACGCGCGCATGAACGAACAGATTAACGGGCGTTGCGGCAGGCAAGGCGACGCGGGCGAAACCAAGCTGTTCGTCGCGCTTGACGACGAGATTATGCTGAAATACGATTTGAGGAAGCTGGTGGGGAGCAGGCGTTACCCCGAGCCGACCGAGGATATAATCAAGGACAGGGCGGTTATCCGCGAGATTGAGCGTATTCAGCGAATATCGCAGGGCGACCTGTTGGAGGAACGCAAGCGGCTGTTAAAATTCACGATAATAGGGGAGAAGCATCGCGATATAATTTTCAGGAAAAGGCTGGAATATTTAAGCGGGGAAGCCGAAGTCGACATCTGGCAGAAGCACGCGGGGGAGGAGTACGCCGCCGCCGAGGAAAAATTCGGGAAAGAAGAGCTTGACGCCGTGCAAAAACAAGTCGTCCTTTCCGCTCTTAACGAGGTTTGGTGCGATTACCTCGAATACACGTCCGAGCTGAGAACGGGTATTCATCTCAGGGCGGTCGCGGGGAAAAGCCCCGCCGAGGAGTACAACATTGACAGCGAGGTATACTTCGGGGGGATTGAGGAACGCTTGACGGAGAAGGTCGTAAGCGTTTTGAGGGAGCTTTTACGGAGCGGCAGCCTGAGCGATTACCGCGTGTTCAAACCCGGGAACACCCGCACCTATCTTATGGAGGAGAGCGGCGACGATTTGGTGAAAAAACCGTTTTTGCTGAACGTGTTTAACGAAGACGAAGACGAACACGAAGGCGAATACGAGGACGAAGACGAAGACGAAGGCGAATACGAGGACGAAAACGAAAGCGGCGGGGAACCGGCGGAAAAAAAGCCCCGGAAAAAATTTTTTTCGCCCTTTGTCATTTGCGTCGCCGTCGGCGCGGCAATCGGCGCGGTAATCGGTCTTTTTGCCGATTTTTCCGGCGGGGGGGCTTCCCCGGACGGGGGAACGAGTCTGCCGGCGGTTCTCGCGGATGTACTGGTGTTTGCCGCGGCTTTTTACGCGGGGATTTTTATTCATATAATCATACACGAAACGGGGCATTTAATCGCGGGGAAAATGAGCGGGTATAAGTTTTCGTCGTTTCGCGTGCTTAACGCTATATTTATGAAAAAGGACGGAAAAATCATAAGAAAGAAATTCAATCTGCCCGGATACGCGGGGCAGTGCCTGATGATTCCGCCCGCGCCCTCGGACGGGAAATACCCCTTCGTTTTGTACAACATGGGCGGCGGATTGATGAACCTCATCGCGAGCGGGCTGTTTCTCGCGCTGTACGCGGCGCTTTCGGAACTGCCGTTTTCGGCGCAGGTTTTGCTGCCGATTGTCGCGGCGGGGGTTCTTCTGGGACTTATAAATATTATTCCGTTTAAGGGGAACGACGGGTACAACATATCCCTGCTGCTCAAAAACGAATCCGCCCGCCGCGCCTTCCGCTCGATGATGCTCACGCTTGATTTTATCGCGAAGGGGGGACGCAGCAAGGATATGCCGGAAGAATGGTATGAATGGCCCGAGGATTTCAACAATCCGATTGCCGTGGTTTCCGCCGCGACGCGCTGCGGCGTTCTTATGGACAGGCACGATTTTGAGGGGGCGAGGGAGCTTTACGCGAAACTGTTAAACGAGGCGGATGAAATCGCCGAACTGCAAAAGAACGTCATTCGCTGTGAGCTGTTGTTTTTGGAGATTATCGGTCAGTGCCGCGAGGAGGAAATAAAAAGGCTGTACACCGACGAGTTAAAAAAATATATGAAATCCGGCGCGTTTCAGATTTCAAAGCAAAGGACGCTTTACGCTTACGCAAAGTTGGCGGAAGCCGACGGGGCTAAGGCGGCGAAGGAGCTTGAAAAGTTTAACAAAGGGTGTTTGAGTTATCCTTACGAGGGCGACCTTGAAAGCGAAAGGGAGTTAATCAAGATTATCGACGGGAAAGGGGACTTAACATGAAGACGAAAAAACCGACGGCGATGTTAATCGCGGCGGCGCTTGTCGCGGCATTAACAGCCTGCGGCGGCGGCGGGAAAGACGCTTATGTGGACGAACCGGAACCCCGCAGAACCGCAACGTCGGACGCCGCGACGACGGAACCGCCGCCGGCGACGCCCGGCGATGTAATACAATTCGGCGGGTACGACTGGCGCGTGCTTGACGCGCAGGACGGCAAAGCCTTAATCATCACCGACAAAGTAATAGAAAGCAGAGCGTATAACGAAGAACAGATAGAAGTAACGTGGGAAACCTGCGATTTACGCGCCTACCTTAACGGCGGATTTTATAACTCGTTCAGCGCGGCGGATAAGGCAAAGATAGTCAAAACAAGAATAAGCAACAGGGACAATCAGTGGTTCAACACGCCGGGCGGTAAAGACACCGACGATTATATCTTCCTGTTAAGCCTTGAGGAAGTGGTAAAATACTTCGGCGACAGCGGGCAGTTAAATAACGGCGATCTGGACGACTGGCGAATAAATGACCAATACAACGACGACAGGATAGCCTACCACGTGGGCGGCACATACGATGGATACACCAAGGACGAAGGTGAAGCATCCTCTTGGTGGCTCCGGTCTCCGGGCAGCAATAGTAGTAGCGTCGCCGACGTCATCCTCAACGGTCATGTCTACATCGACGGCTACAATGTCAGCCGCGATAACGGCGTTCGCCCCGCTATGTGGGTGAGTTTGTAATCCGATAAAAGAAAGGGCGTGGGGCGAACCGCGCGGGGGGTGGGGTATTTGTTTTTGAATATTTTGCTGTCGGCTTTGGGGTTCGCCGTTTTGCTGAAATGCGCCGATTTTTTTGTGGAGGGCGCGTCGTCGTTCGCGAAGAATTTGAAGATACCCACCGCCGTAATAGGCTTGACGGTCGTCGCTTTCGGCACTTCGGCGCCGGAGTTGGCTATTTCTTTCAGCTCACGCCTGTCGGGGAACACGGATATATTATACGGCAACGTGATAGGCAGCAACATAGCGAACATACTTTTTATATTGGGTTTCGCCGTCGTCATAATACCGTTTGAGATTGAAAACGACGTGATAAAAAAGGAGATACCCATTTTATTGCTGATAACCATGGGGCTGTCGGTTTTGTTCTTGGACGTTGTTTTCGATTCGGCGGTTTCAAACTCGCTTTCGAGAGCCGACGGCGTTACCATGATTTTGTTTTTTTCCATATTTATTTATTATTTGATTACGCTTTTATCAAGAGACAAAGACAAAAGCGCGGGTGAAACGGCGAGGTATAAAACGCCGAAATCCGTCGTCGTCACGCTGCTCGGGTTAATCGGCATTATTTTGGGGAGCAACGTCGTCGTCGAAAACGTCGCGGCGTTTGCCGCGTCCGTGGGCATCAGCCAGAAAATCATATCGGTCACGATAATCGCCGTGGGGACCTCGCTCCCGGAGTTGGTGACGACCGTGACGGCGGCGAAAAAGGGCGAAAACAACATGGCAATCGGCAATATCGTCGGCAGCAACATTTTCAACATCTGCGTGGTGCTCGGGCTGCCCGTGGCTTTGTTGGGCGAAGCGGCAACGGCGGCGTTCGGCGTCGTCGATATGGTTTTCATGCTGATGTCGGTTGTGTTGCTGTGGATATTCTCGTCCACCAACAGGAAACTTAAACGGTACGAGGCGGGTATTCTGATTTCGGTATACTGCGCGTATTGCGTTTACATTTTCGCGCAGTAGCGAGCGCGAGCAACATTTTTTCAAAATCGCTTGCGTTTTTTGAAAAACCGTGATATAATAACGGCGGGGTTCGGGGCAGGTTCTCCCGACATTCCCGAAACCCCGAAGCGCGCGGATTTAGCTCATTTGGTAGAGCATCAGCTTCCCAAGCTGAGGGTGGCGAGTTCGAGCCTCGTAATCCGCTGTTTTTTTCCTACCCGTGAAGCCGCTTGCAGTGCGCCTTCGCGGGTTTCGCTTTTGCGAGATTAAGTCAATTTACCCCCCGTTTACCCCCATTTTTCCTAATCGCGTTCCGACCCGCCCGCGAACGTGTCAATGCTGAACATTTCCGATTTAAGTTGCTTGCCCCGTTCCCGCGCCCCGCGCATATTGAACTCATGAGCATACAAATTTAAAGTTGTTGTAAGCTGGCTATGTCCTAAATCGGCGGAAACGTCGTAGATATTGTCGCCTTTCGCAATGCGGTAGCTTGTTCTGTAATGGCGCAGCGAGTGGATATTGCGGAACGGAAGCCCGAACTTTTTGCAAAACTCCTTGAACCAGTCGTATGGCTGATTCGGCGGTAAAATCTCCCCGTTCCAAGCCGTGAAAATCAGCCCGCTCCCGTTGTAAGAAGCATCGCCCCAAGCCGCGCCGCAGATTTTCGCCTGCGCTTGCTGTTTTACGCGGTATTCCCGTAAGACCTCGAACGCCAACGGGTCGGCGTTTATCACCCTGCA
>JAIRWE010000186.1 GCA_031253365.1 Oscillospiraceae bacterium
ACCATACTTTACTGCCAGTTTTTGATAAGCGGGGGGGAGATAAAGTCGTATTCGATTTAGTTGTTAGTTGGTTAGTTGTTGGTTGTTAGTTGTTGGTTGTTAGTTATCCGAGTTTGCAAATTAGTGGTTAGTTGTTAGTTATCCGAGCTTGCCGAGCATTGCCGCGCCGATGATTCCCGCGTCGTTGCCGAGTTTGCAAATCGCGATTTCGGCGTTCTTCGCGCTGTTTTTGGAAAAGATTTCCGCCTTCACGATTTTTTTCAGCGGAACCAGCAGGTTATCCCCTTCGCCGCAGACGCCGCCGCCTATACATACTATATCGGGCTGGAAGGTGTTGATGACGTTCGTTATGCCCGCCGCGAGATATTTTATATACTTATGAACGACCTCCTTGCCCGCCTTGTCTTCCAGTTTTGCCGCCGCCCACGCCGTTCTCGCGCTGATTTTGCCGTTCGTGTCCACGAGTTCGTGCATTTTGGAGCCGCTGTCTTTTTCCAGCGCCTCCCGCGTCATCCTTACCAGACCCGTCGCCGAGGAATAGGCTTCAAAACATCCGCGCCGCCCGCAGGTACACTCGTACCCGTCAACCTCGATTACCGTGTGCCCGATTTCGCCCCCGGCGAAGTTCGTGCCGTAGTATATCTTCTTGTCGATTATGATTCCGGAGCCGACGCCCGTTCCGAGTGTGATTATGACCGCGCTTTTCGTCCCCTTCGCCGCGCCCGCCAGAAATTCGCCGTAAGCGGCGGCGTTGGCGTCGTTGTCGATGTGCGCGGGCAGACCCGTCAGTTCAGCCAAGTCCGAAAGCAGCGACTCGTTGTGCCAGTCAAGGTTGTTCGACCATTCAAGCACGCCCTTGTCCTTGTTGCAAAGCCCCGGACACCCCGCGCCCAGCCACTCTATCTTCTTCGGGGAAAGCCCCGCGCCGTCAATCAGCTCGCCGACCGCGGCGGCTATGTTCCTCACGATTGCGCCGTAGCCCTTTTCCTTTTCGGTTTTGATTGTGTTTTTGCGCAGGATTTTATACCTGTCGTCCGTCAGCCCGACGGAAACGTTCGTTCCGCCTATGTCCGCGCCGATGTAATATTTCGCCATGTCCTTCTCCTTTTTGCAAACTCGGATAACCAACAACTAACAACTAACCGCTAACGACATCCGCTATGAGCGCCTTCAATTTCCCAGCGACGGTAAAATCGCCGTAAAGCGCGGGAATGAAACAGGTTTCGCCTTTTTTCAGGCTTACGCCGCCGACGTTCGCCTCGCCTTCAAGCGCGAGCAGCGCGACGAACGACGCTTCCGCGCGCAGGGAAAGCTCGCCTTCGATATCCGCGACGGCGGCGCGGAAATATTCGCATCGGGTGCGACCGCGCGGCGCGCCCGGCGGACCGAGTTCTGTTACGTCAAGCGCTTTTTTTATGTGCAGTTCGCGCGGTTTTCCGTCCGCGCCCTTTCTGCCGTAATCGTAAACGCGGTAGGTGAGGTTCGAGTTTTGCTGGATTTCCGCTATGAGTATGCCCTTCCCGATTGCGTGGAGCGTTCCGGCGGGGATGAAAAATATGTCGCCTTTTTTCACCCTTACGCGGTTCACGACCTCCGTGAGCGTGCCGTTTTCAATCCTCCGCGCGAATTCCCCCCGCGAAAGGCGGCGGTTGAAGCCGTAAATCAGCTCGCTGCCGGGCGCGGCGTCGACGACGTACCACATTTCAGTTTTGCCCCAGTCGCCGTCTTTCGCCGCCTGTTCGTCGTTCGGGTGAACCTGGATTGATAAGTCGTCCGCCGCGTCAATCAGCTTGATGAGGACGGGGAACCTGCCGAACCTTTCGCACGCCGTTCCCAAAGCGTTTTTGTTGTCGTTTATGTAGTCCAGAAGGCTCGCCCCCGCGTATTCGCCTTCGGATATGACGCTCAGCCCGTCGCGGTGACAGGAAAGCTCCCAGCTTTCCGCAATCGTCGCCGCGCCGGATATTTTGTTGTATTCGGTTTTAAGCCGCGTTCCGCCCCAGATGTAATCCTTGCAGGCGGGAATGAGTTTTAACGGGTGCATCTCTCAGTCCTTCTCCGGCTCGGGCAAAAATTCCAGTATCACGTACCCGTCGCGGTAGTCCTTCACCGCTTCGGGGTGTTCGTTCGTTTTTGAGATTATTTCTTCGCGGTTGTTTTCGGCAAATTCAAGCAGCGCGGAAAGCGAAAGTTTCTTCGTTTCGGGGCAGTAATCCGAAACCGCCAGAACGCGCCTTCCGCCCAGCCGCATTACGCGAAACGGGTACAGGGAACACTCGAACGGCTTGCCCTCGGCAAGGGCGCAGCCGCCCTCGCCGAGGAAAAAGCAGTAGGTCATGTCGTTTTTGACGAACGCGCGCGCGCGACATTCCGCCGGGATTTCCCATTCGCTGCCCTTCTCGAAAAGGCAGCAGCCTTTACATTCGGCGCAAGCCCCGGCGGTGAAAAGACGTTTTACCATAGGCAACCTCCGAAAACCTTTTTCAGGCGGTTTTCAAGAAAAATTTTGTCGGACAAGGAAACTCGACGAGTAAGGCTTTGTGCCTTGCGAGGAGAGGTGACGCAGTCCGGCGGAATT
>JAIRWE010000007.1 GCA_031253365.1 Oscillospiraceae bacterium
GATTTGGTGTGCGGAGCGGTGGCGGCAAAGGCGTTTTATTCCTCGCCCTGCATAGCCGCCGATTTGGGAACGGTTACGAAGGTTATGGCGATAGACAAGGACGGGGCGTTAATCGGCGGCGTCCTCGCGCCAGGCGTGGGAATCAGCTTTGAGGCAATGGCGGGGAAAACCGCGCTTTTGCCGCTCGTGGGGGCGGAGCGCGTTGAAAAAATCATAGGAACGAACACGATTGACTGTATGCGCGCCGGGATATTATACGGCACGGCGTGTATGCTCGACGGTTTGATTCAACGCTTCGAGGAGCGGCTGGGCGGCTGCTTTGTCGTCGCGACGGGCGGCTTCGCGCCGTTGGTCGCGCCGTACTGCAAACGCGCCGTTACCGTGAACGGCGGGCTTGTTTCGCACGGGCTGAGAATAATATACGAAAAGAACAGATAAGGCGGTTTCCGAAAGGCGTTACACCCGGTGTTACGGGGTGACAGCATATAGTAAGGAAGGTATTGTTATGGCAAAAGAAAAAAAGGGCAGGGCGATTTCGAAAGGAACGCTCATGCTGGTTCAAACGGCGATTCTCGCGGCGCTCATGCTGGTTCTCAACGGCACGGGGCTCGGGTATTTGAAAATCGGCGTCTTTTCGCTAACCGTTATGTTGGCGCCCGTGATAATCGGCGCGATTACGGTCGGGAAAACGGCGGGGGTGTTGCTCGGGGCGGTGTTCGGCGCGACCGTGCTGACACTGCCCGAAACGCAGCTTTTTATGAGCGTCAGCCTGCCGTTCACGCTTGTCCTGTGCGTCGGGAGGGGCTTGCTGTTGGGGTTTTTGTGCGGGCTGATGTTCGAGGGGTTCAAGAAAATCGATAAGACGCGGCTGTGGTCGTTCGGGGCGGCGGGGCTGCTCACCGCGCTGCTGAACACGGTTGTAACCATAGGCGGCATAGCCTTGATTTTCGGTTCTAACCCGACGGTTTTGGAGGCGCTCGGAATGAGCGGTTTCAGCAAGGCGAAGGTTTTTACCGCTTTTATTTCGCTTGTGGGCGTTCAGGCGGTTATCGAAGCGTTCTTATGTACGTTTATAGCCGCGGCAATCGCGAAACCCGTAACGGTTTATGTTAATAAGGCATAGGCGCACGCAAATGGACTTTTTTCAAACCGTCGCCGAACGGCTCCCCGAATACAGGGAGCTTGTTCGGCAAATACAAAGCGAGAACCCGTCGCCGTGCGCGGTTGCGGGTCTTTCGCGCGTGCATAAGGCGCATTTCACGGCGGCGCTGTCACGCGAGCGGATTGAAACGCCTCTGCTGGTTTTGGTCGAAGCCGAAAACGAAGCCGTGCGGCTGTGCGACGATATAAACGCCTTCCTGTTTTCGGACGGGCAGGCGGATTCGGCGATGGTTTACCCGATGAAGGACTTGAACCTGATTTGCGCGCGCGCCGTTTCCTCGGAATACGAACATCGCCGCTTGGCGGTTTTATCCGCGCTGATTGCGAAAGAGCGGCCGGCGGTCGTCGTGGCGACGGCGCAGGCGGCGGCGCAGACGACGGTTTCGCCCGGCGAGCTGGCGGACGGCGTGATAAGCGCGGAAAAAGACGGCGAGCTGAACGTCGACGCCCTGCTCCCGCGCTTGGTCGAAGGCGGGTATACGCGCTGCGACATGATTGAGGGCGCGGGGCAGTTTTCGGTTCGCGGCTCGATAACGGACATTTTCCCCGTGAACGCGAAAGCCCCCGTCAGGATTGACCTGTGGGGCGACACGGTCGAAAGGATAACGCTGTTCGACATCGAAACCCAGCGAAGCGTGAGCGAGGTCGGCGAAATCCGTATCCCGCCCGCCTTCGAGTTTTCCGAATCCGCCACGCTTTTCGATTATGTGAAAAGGGTTATCGTCTGCGAAAGCGCGAACTGCGCCGAACAATTCCGCGCCGCGCGGGAAACGCTGAAAGAAGACATAAAGTTAGCCCTCGAAAAAGAAGGGCTTTCGGGGGACGGCAAATATATGCTGTCAAAGTCCGAATACGACGCACTCCTTAAAAAACACGGCGCGGTTTATTTCGACACGTTCTCGCGCCGCGCCGGTTCGGTGAACGTAAACGCGGCGCAGCTTCCGGCGTGGAACGGCGAGTACAAACAGCTTAAAGAGGACGTCGCCTCCTACATCGGGAACGGCTACGCCATGACGATATTCGCGGGGACGGAAAAAGCGGCGCGCCGCCTCGCCGCGGATTTGCGCGACGACGGGTTCGCCGCGGATTTTTCGCAAAGCCCGAAGAAGATTTACGCGAAGCGCGTCTATGTGATTCAAGGAACGCTGAGCGCGGGTTACGATTACCCGGCGCAGCGGCTCGCCGCCGTAACCCACACGGGCGTTTCCGAAAAAACGCGGCGCGGCGGCGCGGCGAACGATTTCAAAAAACCGCTGAAAAAGAAAAAAGCCGAAGAAATACGCTCGCTCACGGAGATAAAAGAAGGCGATTACGTCGTTCACGACAACTACGGAATAGGGATATTTGAAGGCGTCACAAACCTGACGAGCGACAACGTGAGCAAGGATTATATCAAAATCCGCTACGCGGGCGGCGACGCGCTTTACGTCCCCGTGACGCAGCTGGACTATATCGCCCGCTACATAGGGAACACCGATTCCGTCAGCTTGAAGCTGTCGAAGCTGAGGACGGACAGCTGGCAGAAAGCCAGGACGAAGGCGAAAAAAGCCGCCGAGGAGCTGGCGGAGGAGTTAATCGAGTTATACTCCAAGCGAATGAGGAGCGAGGGGCACGCCTTCGCCCGCGATACCCGCGAGCAGGAGGAGTTCGAGAACCGGTTCGGTTATGTCGAAACGGACGACCAGATAAGCTGCGCGGGGGAAATCAAGCGCGATATGCAGAAAAAACAGCCCATGGACAGGCTGCTTTGCGGGGACGTGGGCTTCGGGAAGACCGAGGTGGCTTTGCGCGCCGCGTTCAAGTGCGTTATGGAGGGTATGCAGTGCGCTTTGCTGTGTCCGACGACGGTGCTGGCTTGGCAGCACTATCAGACGGCGCTGCTGCGAATGGAGGGGTTCCCCGTCAACATCGAGCTGCTTTCGCGGTTCCGCTCGGAAAAGGAGCAAAGGCGGATTCTTGAAAAACTTGAAAGCGGCGTGATAGATTTCGTTGTAGGAACGCACAGGTTGGTCGGCAAAGACGTGAGGTTCAAGAACCTCGGGCTGGTGATTATCGACGAGGAACAGCGGTTCGGGGTTTCGCAAAAGGAGAAGCTGAAAGAGGCGTTTATCGGCACGGACGTCCTTACGCTGTCCGCCACGCCCATTCCGCGAACGCTCAACATGGCGATGACGGGGATAAGGGATATGAGCGTGATTGAAACCCCGCCCCACGACCGTATGCCCGTTACCACTTATGTGGCGGAGCACGACGAGGCGGTCGTCGTCGCGGCGATTAACAAGGAACTGAGGCGGGCGGGGCAGGTCTATTATGTCCACAACCGCGTGGAAAGCATATATTCTCGTGCCGCGAAGCTGGGGGAGCTTTGCCCCGACGCGGTTATCGGAACGGCGCACGGCAAAATGAACGAGGAGAAACTTTTAAGGGTCTGGCGGCAGCTTTTGGATCGCGAAATAGACGTTCTCGTTTGCACGACGCTGATTGAAACGGGGGTGGACGTCCCCAACGTAAACACGCTGATTGTCGAGAACGCCGACGCCATGGGCTTGGCGCAGCTGCATCAGTTAAGGGGCAGGGTGGGCAGGACAAACCGCCGCGCCTACGCGTATTTCATGTTCGGGAAGGGCAAGGTTCTCACCGAAATAGCGGAAAAGCGGCTGAACGCCGTTCGCGAGTTCACGCGGTTCGGCGCGGGGTTCAAAATCGCCCTGCGCGACCTTGAAATACGCGGCGCGGGCAGCGTGCTGGGCGAAAGCCAGTCGGGGCATTTGTCGGCGGTGGGTTATGAAACCTATGTCAGGCTGCTGGGCGAGGCGGTCGCGGAGCTGACGGGCGGGAAAGCCCCGCCCGCGTCCTCCTTCGCGCGAGAGTGCGTGCTGGACTTAAAAATCGACGCGTATATCCCCGACAGTTATATTTCCAACCAGTCGCAAAGGATTTCGTGCTATAAAAAAATCGCTCAAATCCGCGACGAAGCGGACGCGAAGGACGTTATCGACGAGTTGACCGACCGCTACGGCGAAATTCCGCCGCCGGCGAAGGGGCTGCTCGACGTGGCGCGGCTTCGCAATGTCGCGTCAAAGCTCGGAATAAGCGAAATCACGCAGGTGAAGGACAAAATAATCCTGCACTGGGAAACCCCCGATATGCGAAGGGTTTCAAACGCTTCAAAGACATTGCGCGGGCGGCTCACGCTCAACCTGACGGGGCGGCTCGGGCTGTCGCTCCGGCTCGCCCCGGGGGAAAGCGTCTTGGACGCGGCGAAAAAATTGATGAAACGGCTCGCCCTTGAAAATTAGTCGCGCGCGCCGTGCGGTTTAATCGACGATATTTTATATCCGTCGTCCGTCGCGACAAACGTGTAGTCAATCTTGTCGAGGCTGTCAATCATATAGGGGTAGACGTAAAACTCGACCGCGTCGCCGTCCTTGCTTTTGCTCCAATATCCGATTGTTTCACCGTAAAAATCGGTGATATACTCGTAATAGCTGTAATACTGCGCTTCGGCGACGGTCAGCGTAATACGCGAGCCGCCCGCTTCGACGCCGACAAGAACGGTTACGGGCGTATACTCGTACCCGTGCGCCGCCACGCGGAAATATTTGTCTTGCACGATAAAGCCTATTCCGGCGGCGGGGTCGAACACGATGTTATTCGACGAGGGCGCGAACAGGCTGTCATAGATTTCGCGCATATCGGAGATTCTTACGGTGTCGGGCCAAAACCCGTCGGGATAGTCGGGATAATAAAGGTACAGCTCTTCCTCGGTCATAAGCCCTTCGGCAATCATCTCTTCCGCCGTGAGGTATTTATCGGTCAGATACCAAGAGAGCATGGACCAGCCCACTTTTACAAGACCTTTTTTCGCGTCGCCCGCCATGTAGCAGCGCCACTGCAACCGGTCAACCGTTTCCAAAAGCTGTTTTTCAAGCTCGCTCAAATTCGGGTCCGCTACGGGTATACCGCCTTCTTTCGGGGGATACGAGTCGGTAATCTCGCCGCCTTGCAAATTCTCAACGTCGAGTATGACAAACTTTCCTCCCGCGTAACTAAACGCCGCGCGGGAAAAGTCGCCGTACCAGCGTAAAAACGTACCCATCGCGCTGCTGAAATTCGGTAGCGTGATTAAATCGCTTCCGTCGCCGAACGTCAGCTTGAGCGTGCCGCTTCCCATGTGGCTGGAAACAAGTTCGCCGTCGCCGTCTTCAAAGCGCAGCCCGAACGGGGTCGCGACGGCCGTCACACCCGGACCTTTCAACAAAATCTCCGACGTGGGGCAGGGCGGCAGCCGTAAATTTATATCAAACAACGCCTGACCGTTGAAGGTGCCGGCTTGGCTGTTTGAATAAAACCCCAAGCCCGAAAACCCGAGTCTGAACCCGTCTTCGAGGTTTTGGTCCGGGCAGTATAAAGTGACGAGTGTGCGCGCCTTCCCGTTTTCGTCGAAAACGAAGGTTTCTACCGCGCTGAATATCGGATAACCGGTATCGTAAAGGACATTCACGTCAACGTCGCGCGGATACATCCCGACGCCCATTTGGTAAACCTTGTCGTCGCCGGGAACGAAAGGGAAAGGGGCTTCGTTCGCGGTGGACTCAAACTCCGGGTCCGCGCGCAGTTCAATCGCCGCCAGGGTAAACTCGCCGTCGGAAGCCATTGCCGAAACGGTGATTTCCAGCCCGTCAAAGGTGTTTTCCGCGATATCACATTCGGGTATGAACGCCGTGCTTTTGAGCGCCTCCGCGTTTTCCGCCAACCCGTAGAACGCTTCCCACGCTTCCCCCGTTTCCCGCGATATTCCCGTGTCGTTTCCGCCCCCCGCTTGAATCGTACCCGGGGAATTAAGTTCGGGATTTCCGCCGCCCGGGTTATTCAGCGCCGCGTTCGCGAAATACGCCCCCGCGCCGATTACGAGAGCCGCCGCGACACACGCCGCCGCGACGGGCGAGCGGGTGCTTACCGACCGCTCCCGCGCCCTTTGTATGACCATATCGGCAAAACGGTTGTTTGAGCGACGGGGTTTTATGCCGTCGAACACTTTTTTAATCTCAGCTTTCATAAAGCGTTTCCTCCTTTTTCAGGTCAGCCGTCGAATAGGTTCTTTTAAGCTGCTCGCGCCCGCGCCCCAACCGCGTGGTCACCGCCGTTTCGCTTATTTTCATAATCCGCGCTATTTCCTTGACGGGGTAATCCTCGTAATAATACATATAGATTACCGCCTTGTATTTCGGGGCAAGCCGCATAACGCAGTCAAAAAGCTCGCGGTTCGCGGCGTCTTGGTAACAGGGAACGTCGTCGCAGAGCAAATCCGCGCGCCGTTTCCGCCACGACGAGCGCAGCAGAGCCTTCGCGGCGTTGACGGTCACGCGCAAAAGCCACGCCTTCATGTGTTCGTCGTCGTTGAACCGCTTGTTTGACTGATACAGCTTTAAAAACACGTCCTGTGAAATATCCTCCGCGTCCTCACAGCTTCCGGTATAGCTGTAAGCGAGGCGGAACACCATCGTCCTGTGTTTGGCGACGGCGTCGCTTAATCTCGTTTCGTCCATCATGATGAACTCCTTTCAGAAGGCCCTCATATATAACACGCTTCGGCGGGGGGAAAAATCACACACGAAAAAAAAAAAAAGCAACCCCCCGAAACCGCTTTTTTGTAAGGGAACAAAGCCGGGGGAAAGTCAACGCCGGTTCAGACCAACATCTCTAACTGCTCAAATAAAAGTTGCGCCGTGCGCTTCGGATATTTTTCCTGCACTTTTTTAAGAAATCCATTGACCTCGGCGGGGTGGTTTTTCAAAAACCACTCTATATGATTGAGAACATACTCCTCCCTGATATTCTCGTCGTTTAAGTCGCTCGGGATTCTTGTCATACGTTCGTCTATGCTGTCAAATCCGATAAAAGGTCGTGACAACCGCTCTTGTGTCAGCTGCACATATTCGGGCGTTATCTCCATTCCTATGCCGCGCCTGTCCGTTTGCTGGCAAACACGCAACGCCGTACCCGAACCGCAGAAAGGGTCTAAAACCAAATCGCCTTTATTTGTCGAAGCAAGAATCATTCTTTCAAACAACGCTTCCGGTTTTTGCGTCGGATGATTTTGGCGGTTGGCTTGACAATAGTGAACGTGCGAAAATTCCCACACGTTACCGGGGTTCGCCCCGCGCATGTTATTTACGCTCCTGTAATATTTTTGGGGGATACGCACGCTATCCAAGTTGAAAACGAAGTCTTTCGATTTTGTGAACATCAGTATGTCGTCGTGACGAGGGCTGAACCCCCTTGTTTTGCCTATTCCCTGCGTATAAGTCCATGTAATCCACGAGTTAAACATCATGCCTAAATCTTGTTCCAGTATCTCGTAAATGCAGGAAATAAAACGGACGCCCATGAAAAGGTATATTGTTCCCGTTGGCTTTAACACTCGCTTTGATTGTGTCAGCCATTGCCGCGAAAAAGACAAATATTCATCGCGTGTGCGTTTATCGCTGTCGTTGCCGTAGTCTTTCGACAGATTATACGGCGGATCCGTGACAATCAAATCGACAGAACCGCTCTTGATGTTTTTCAGCAAATCAAGGCAGTTCCCTTGAAGGATTTCTATACTTTTATCCATTTGTTTTTCACCGCCTCACGATACCAATCATCAATCGTTCGCCTCGAAGAATTAAGATACATTTTATCTAACAGCCGACAAAATTCCCATGTTGTGCGGCTTTGATATTCGACATAGTGAATATCTTTTATCTGTATTTGCCCCGTTCCCAAAGCAGGGTTATAATTTATGTCCGCATCGGATATAAATTTCAAATCGTAAGCGTTGTACTTGATTATCTCCATAACGCCGTCCGTGAGTTTTGTTTTGGCGTTGCGTTCGGAATATACTTTATGTTTCAGAGAAAGTATGATAAACATAAAATCGGGGTCTTCCACATACGCCGTGCGTATTCGGCTGTACGAAGTTATATTCGGGCTTTTGCCGGAATCATCAATATCCTCTGCGGTTGCCTTAACATCAACATTTGCGGTAACGGCAGAGGTGCCTTTCTTAAACTGAAGCAACACGTCAGCCATATTAAGACGCGAGCGACTTTCCGCGTTTACCAGATGATAATCGTTGTCCGAATTGTCGCATATACCGCTGAACACCTCAAACGCCCACGCCTCAATAACAGGTCCGGCTATCTTGTTAATGTTTTCCATCGGTAATCCGAGTCGCAGGCTGGTGTTAAGAACGATTTTGTTGTCGCCCCGTTCAATCGTATTTTTTAATATGCGTTCTATGGACTTCACAACAAAACCCGAATCGGCTTCATACGCTTCGCTCTCTTGCGGTATTTTGAACGGCATATCTTCATAAATCATAATTCGGGCTTTCCTTTCATATCGGCGGGCAAATCCCCATACACATTATAACACGCTTCCGGGGGAAAGTCAACGCCGGTTCAGACCCTCACGGCGCCGTGTTCAAACGAATACAGCCAGCACTCCTTAACCCTGTCCCCCGTCATCTCCTCAATCGCTTTCTTATAAAGCAGCAGCTGCCCCCCGTATTCCCGCGTCAGCTTTTCGGGGGAGGTGAATCGGTTGGTCTTATAGTCAACCAAGACGATTTCCCCGTTTTCGTAAAAGAACATATCCGCCATCCCCTGAACGAAGGGTTTTTCGTCGAACCGTCCGTCTATCCCGAGAGCGGACAGCTCGATTTGCGTGTACAGCTTATACTCCTTTACGACCTTGCCGCTTCCCGCCGCCCTTTGACCGAGTTCCGACGCGAAAAAGCCCTCTATGTCGGCGGCGTTGACCGCTTTGTACTCAATCGGCGTGAAGCGAGCCCGCGCCCTTTGCAGCTGCCCCGAATAATCCCCCGCCGCGAAGTCGATAAGCTCCATCGCCTTATGGTAAGCGTCGCCGCGCTTTTTCCCCGTCAGGCGTTTGCTGCCGTAAAACGACGGATTAACGGGGAACACGTCGTTTGCTTCTTCGTTGGTCGTTTCACGGACCACGCCCACCCGCGTCGCCGTTAATTTTCGCGGCACGGCCGAAAGAGCCTTTTTCGGATAAACGGCGGCGATGTTTTTGATAATCCGCTTGGTCTCCCGCTCGGCTTCCCGCTTGTCTTCGTCCGCTCGCGCGCCGTCGCGGACGACGCCGCCCGGCTCGTCTTCGTCCGCCGCGCCCTTCGCCGTGAACCCCGCGCCCGCGATAAGCGCGGCGTAGCTGTTTTCCTCAATTTTGCCGTTTTTCGCGAAGCCGGTAAAAATCAGCTTGCTTTCCGCCCTTGTCGCGGCGACGTAAAGTTTGCGCGTTTCTTCCGAAACCGTGCGCTCACGGCCGAGCAGTTCGGCGTATTTGGAATGGAGCGTCTTGAAGCGGCAAAGGGTTTCGCTGTCGAAGGCATAAGCGGTCAGCCCCGCCTCCCGAACCGGTTTTACGAGCGGCGGCGTTTTTGTTCCCCTGAAATTAAACTTGTGGTTCACCCTCCCCACGAAGCACACGGGAAATTCCAGCCCCTTCGCCTTGTGAATGGTCATAAGCCTTACGCGCTCCCCGTGCGCGCGGACCGCGGGGCGTTTTATGTCGCCGCCGACGTTTTTCAAATCTCTTATGTAAGCGAGGAACGCGGGCAACCCGCCGTCCGCGTTGCTTTCGGCGAAGCGTTCCGCGTAGTATGAAAGCAGCTGTAAATCGGCGCGTTTTTGCCCGCTCCCTTCCACGGTAAGCGGCAAAAAAACGCCTTCGCCGTCCAGCGCGGCGAACAAATCCGTCACGGCGCGCGAATCGGCTATTCGCCTGAACCTCGCCAGCCGCCTTATAAAATCGGCGGCTTTTTCGTCGCCTTCGTCCCGCCCCCCCGCCGCGAGCGCCGAATACAGCGGAACGCCTTTTCGTTCCGCTTTCAGCTTTGCCAATTCCTGCGCCGTGAACCCGCAAAGCGGCGACATAAGGACGTTCAGCAGGCTTAAATCGTCGTAAGGGTTGTCTATCACGGAAAGCAGGTCGAGGGCAAGCCCCGTTTCCTTCGCGTTCAGGTAATCGTCGCCGCCCTCGCCGACGCACGGGACGCCCGCCTCCCCGAAAACCTTCTCATAAACGAGGAAGTTTTTTTCCCCCACGCTCGTCAGCACGGCGAAATCGCCCCAGCCGCACCGCCTGAAACCCTTGCCCTTCTCATAAACGCGAAACCCGGTTCGCACCATTTCCCTGATGCGCCGCGCCGTGTAAAAAGCCTCCTTCTCCGGGCCGCTCGCGTACTGCGGGAACGTTTCCCCGTCCAAGAGTATGAACTCGGTTTCATAATCCGCGCCGAAAACGCCCCGTCCGCCTTTCAGCTTCACGTTGTCGTCGTAACCGGGCATCGCGCGTTCAAAAACGGCGTTCACGCTCCGAATGACTTCGTTTGAAGAGCGAAAGTTGTTTGATAAATAAACCGTTTCGTATTCCCCGCTCGCGGCGGCTTGCCCGAACACCCGCGGTTCCGCGCCGCGAAAGCCGTAGACGGACTGTTTTATGTCCCCCACGAAAAACAGCCTGTTCCTGCCGCCGTCAATCAGCTTGAATATGTCGTACTGCAAAAAATTGCTGTCCTGGAACTCGTCCACGATGATTATCTCGCACCGCGCGCGGACCCGCTCCCGCGCGGCGCGGTTGCTTTTAAGCAGCTCCAAGCAAAGCTGTTCGGAATCCTCGAAGTCAATTACCCGCGCCGCCCTTTTCCTCGCCGCGAAACATTCGCGGTATATGCGGTAAAGCCGCGCCAAGCCCTCCATGTAAGGGCGCAGCATCCTCACCGATTCCTTAAAACTTAAAATCAGGTTTTTGCCGGAAATCAGCGATTTGCCGACATCTTTCGCCTTCTCGTGGTTTTCTTTGACGCGCTCTTTGACATAATCGTCCTCGCCTTTGACGTTCAGCACCGGGTATTCGGACGGGCAGTCAAGGATTCCGCCGCTGAAAAATTCCGCCGACTTTCGCAAAAAAGCGCGCGTTTTATCGGAACGCGCAAGGCGCAGGCTTTCCTCGATTAACGCGGCGGCGCGCCTTTTTTCCTCCTCCAACGCCGCGGAAAAAGGCAAAACGATTTTCTCGTAATAAGCGTCGGGTTCGTTATACAGCCTTATCTGTTCGTCAACCCACCCGTCGGCGTCCGGGAGATTCCGCGTGAACCTGTGCAGTTCCCGCACGGCGTCGCGCAGGGCGCGGTCGCCGCCGCCGCCGAAGAACGTCAGCAGCGAGGTTATTTCGTCGCTGTCGCCGCCGTAAAACAGCTCGAGCGCGTCGTTCATCGCCTTATCGGACAAAAGCGCCCTTTGCGTGTCGTCCGCCACGCCGAAGCCGGGTTCAAGCCCCGCCGCCGGCGCGTTTTCACGCAGGATATTCAGGCAGAAAGCGCTGATTGTGGTAATTTCGGCGTCGTCAAGGCGGACGAGTTGTTCCTCCGCCCATGAATCGCCGCTTTCGGCGAGCCCGGAAAGCAGGGCGCCTTCCAGCCGCGATTTCAGCTCCGCCGCCGCCTTCCGCGTGAAGGTGACGAGAACGATTTTGTCGGCGTCAACCCGCTCGCCGTATTCGCCGGTAATCAGCCGCCGGGCGCGTTCCGCGATAACGGAGGTTTTCCCGCTTCCCGCCGCCGCCGAAACGAGGAGCGACTTTTCGGGGAAAGCCCGCGTGCCGAGCGCCCTTTCCTGTTCTTTTGTCCAGCCGTTCATTCGCCGATAACCCTTTCAATGGCGTTCCTGTCGATGATTTTGGCTTTTTTCGTCTTATCGCCCCCGCACGCGCGCAAATAATCGCAGTAATCGCACGCGCCCTCGCCTTTTTCGGAAACCACGGGGACGGCGGCGACGTTTCCGCGAACCGCGCGCCGTATCTGCGCTTTTATCAGTTTGGAGCAATGGTCTTTCAGCTTTTCGTAAGCGGCGGGGGTAAGCCCCCTCGCGTTCACCGTCGTCATTCTCGAACCGCCGCTCTCTTGTTTGTATCGTTCAATCTGTTTCAAGAAATCCTCTTCGGCTTTTGAACCGTCCGCTATATAAATCCCTTCGGAAATATGCGCCGCCAGCCAGTTCTTGCGGATTTCGGAAGCGTTGCGCGAAACCGAGCCGTTTTCGGGTTCGAGCGCGCCTTCAAAGCTGAATCCGTTGGCGGGCATATAAAGCGCCGAAGCGGGAAACGCGCCGCGCTGTTCGCACACCGCGAAAAGATACAAAAGCTGCTGCATATTCAGCCCGTAAAAAACCGACGAAAAATCCTTTTTCCCGGCTCCGGTCTTGTAATCGACGACGCGGACGTATTCGCGGGGGGGGTCGGAGAAGCTGTCGATTCTGTCGATTTTCCCGGTCAGGCAGACGCCCCCGAAAAGGAAGTCCACGCGCTTTTCAAACGAATCCGGCTTGAACCCGCCGTTTTCGTAATCGTCGCGGATATGCCCGAACATACGGAGCAAACCCGGCTTAAAGCTCTTTAATATATATTCCTGCCGTTTTGTCAGGGCGTAACCCCGCGGAAGTTTGGTGTCCCTGTAATCGCCGATACAGCGTTCCGCCGCCGCGTCAAGCTCCGCCGCCGAAAGCCCCGAAAACTTTTCGGGCTGCCGCGCGTATCCGCGAAGCAGGGCGTCAAGGCAAAAGTGAATGATGTTTCCGCGTTCAAGGGCGGTGGGTTCCTCGTTGTTTTGTTCCGCGAGCGCGTATATCCCCAACCCGGAGCCGCAAAAGAACTTGAATCGGCAGCCCATAAGCGTTTCTAAGCGGGTGGGCGAAAAATAATCGAAGCCGAGTAGCTTTTCGGCGGTTTCGGGGTTTAACGAATGTTCCGCGCCCCGTCCGCGTCCCTCAAGCCTTTCGGCGAACGCGCCGTCGCCGACGGCGTTCAGCGCCTTTCTGAGGATTTCGGCGTCCCGGCGCGCCCCGTCGCCCAAACTTTCCGCGAACCGCCCGCGAACGGTTTTAAGCGTCCTCGCGAAGAAAGAGAGCGGCAAATCGGACACGCTGTTGACGCCTTCCGCCCGCCCGCTTTTTTTCAAAACGTCGAAAACGGGGGAAGGGCGCGTTTCCTCCCACGCCCCGTTCCGAAGCGGCGCGCTTATATAAAGCCTTTCGGACGGCAGCGTCAGCGCCTTGTTCACTATGAACCGCTCAAAGCGGTATCTTTCGAGACGTTTCGCCTTGATTTTCAAGCCGCTTTCAAACAGCGTTTCAAGCTCCGCGCCCGAGAACTCGCCCTGCCGCGCCGCGCTTTTGGGGAAGGCGTCCATGTTCGCCCCCACGACGAACACCGCCCGCGCGCCGTTTAAGCGGGTCCTCTCCGGGTCGCCGACCGTCACCGCGTCGAGGACTTGCGGCGGCTTGGCGATGTTCACGGATGAAAAAATCGTCCGCAGCAGCCGCGTATAACCGTCAAGGCTTATCTTAAAGCCTTTAAGCGCGTCGTGCAGGGATTCAAAAATCCCGACGATTAAATCCCACAGCTGCCTGTACTCGTCCGTAAGGGCTTTTCTCTCCGCTTCCCCGAGGACGCGCGAGTTGCATAAGCCCAGCACCGTCCGCCCCAGCTCCGCGCCGTCTATGAGGAACGAGCATACCGCTTCGGTAATCCTGTCGCCCGAAGCGTCGCGCGCCGCTTCCCGCAGGGCGGTAAGCGCGGAAACGATTTCCCCGCGCAAGGGTTCGATTGCGTGTAATTCCGCGTTTTGCGAAGGAAACGGCGCGCCCCACTCCTTCTTTGTCAGAGCCCA
Organism: Oscillospiraceae bacterium; assembly: GCA_031253365.1. Classification (GTDB taxonomy): domain Bacteria; phylum Bacillota; class Clostridia; order Oscillospirales; family Ruminococcaceae; genus Ruminiclostridium_E. The sequence continues at coordinate 13,898 of JAIRWE010000007.1, forward strand.
GCGCCGCGCCGCGCGTTCCATCGAATCCATGTTTCGTTTTGAAAGCCGCTTGGTGAACCTGCCGCCGATTTTGGCGTATCCGTACCGCCTGTCGGTTTGGGGAAGGGCGGGTCTTAAACGGCGCGGGACATAAAAGTTTTCAAAGTTCGCGCTTACGCGGACAAAGCCGCTTCTCACATAGGCGAGGAACTTGTCCGTTTCGAGCGAAACCGCTTCAAGGGCGGTGATAATGAACCTCGCCAAAGGCTTTTTGATAATCGGTTCCGGCAAATCCGCGAAGGCGGTTATCCCGTAATCCGAGAACGCGGCGGTCAATTTGGGCATAATGTCGTTTTGGCAGGTCAAAACGGCGATTTCCCCGCAGGAATAGCCTTCCTCGGTGATTAACCCGCGAATTTTCGCGGCGGTGAACGCACATTCCTCGTAAACGTCCTTGGCAAGCCACAGCTCGATTTTCGGTTCGTTCGGCTCCCCGCCCAAGTCCGTATGCTCAAAATCCCCGCCGAAGTCCGCCGCGCGCGTCCTGAAACGGTTTATAAGCGAGTTAATCGCGAAAAAATCGCGGTTTTCGCTTTTCATGGCGTCCGTCCGCAAAAGCACCGACAGCCCTTCCGAGGAATCGGCAATCGCGTTCAAAAGCGTGATTTGGCTTTCGGAAAACCCGTCGAACTCATAAACAAAAACCCTCGTTCCCGAAAAACCGCCGTGTTCGCGGATAAGGGCGGCGGCGCGAACGGCGTCGTCGAGCTTGTCGGAATATTCGGTTTCAAGCGTTTCGCAATAGGCGCAGTATATTTCCGTGACGTCCGAAATTTTGGCGGACAGCGCTTCGTCATTCGCGGAGGAAAGGTTTATGTCAATCGCGCCGCGCCGCAAAAGCGACGGGGTTATCCCCGCCGCTTTCAGGTCGGCGGTCAAATCAAGCATACGCTCGGCAAGGCGCGCCGAATCGCCGCCGCGTTTGTAATAGACGAAAGAGCTTGAAAGGCGCGCGACGGTCTTGTACATAGTCGCGAATTTTACGACGTTGTCGGCGTACAGCTTCGCGCCGGCGTGCCTTTTTATTATGTCCGCCGACAGCCTTGAAAGCCCCGTGATGTTTATTCCGCCGATTTTGCGCGCCCCGAGAAGCCCGTACATATTCCTCTCGGTTTCAAAAAGGAACTGCTCGGGTACGATTAAATAATCGTTTTCGCGCAGGTTCGCGATTATGTATTCGAGCCGCTTTTCGGCGGAAAGCGAAGCGAGCGTCCTGAACATCGGGCAACCTCCTGCCGTTCTTATTTTGTGAATTATGACAAAAACACGGCGGCGCCGTTAAAAAACAAGGTGTGAACCGCCGAATATGGCACGAAAAGATTGACACGGCGCGATAATGGCTGTATAATTATCGTAAATAAGGCGAAGGCGCTTTCCCGAGGTTTCGGGCGGGCGCGTTTTTTTAGGCGGACGGGCGGCGCGTTTTGTTAAAAAGGGGGTGTCGTAATTGAATATGCTGTCAAAAAGGGTTTTTCCGTACTTTCAGCCGATTATGGCGGCGGACACCAACGATATATACTCATACGAGGCGTTGGGAAGATACGAGGACGACGACGGCGAGGTGAAGTCGCTGGGGGATTTTTTTTCCGACAAAAGCGTTTCGCGCGCCGACGCGCTTTCGGTTGACCGGGTCGTCAGGAAGCTCGCGCTGGAAAAGTTCGCGCGGGAGGGCGGGGAGCAGTATCTCTTCATAAACCTGCGGTTAGACTGGATAGACAATTTCAACGAAAACCCGGAGGAAGCCCCTACGGTTAAGTGGGCGAGGGAATTCGGCGTGGATTTGAAAAAAATCGTGATTGAAATAACGGAGGAAGAGTTTTTCGCCGACAAGGAGACCGTCGCCGATATTATCAACTATTACAGGAAAATCGGCTGTCGCATAGCCATCGACGACTACGGGAAGGGCGCCAGCGACATAGACCGCCTCGCCATGATTTCGCCGGATATTCTTAAAATCGACATGGACTGCATACACAAAAGCGAACAGTCCTACCATTACCGCGAGTATATAAAATCCATTTCCTCGTTTGCGGAGCGCGTGGGCATCGAGGTGCTTTACGAAGGCATCGAAAACCAAGCCCAGTTGGATTTTTGCATAGGCGCGAAGGGTAGGTATTATCAAGGCTTCCTGCTTGCCAAGCCGCAGCCTTCGATTCGGGACGCCTCGGCGGACCGCGAAACCTTTATCTCGTCGGCCTGCCGTTTGGTCACGGCGCTCCACGAAAAGTCCGAAAGGGTCAACGCGCGTCGGGAGCAATGGGATTTGAAGGTCGAGGAGTTTTTTGAAAAAAGGGCGTTCGACTACAACAACGAAAACATCAACGACTATTTTTCGCAGATGCTCGCCGAACTGTCCCCGCAGATAAAAAGGATTTTCCTTTGCAACAGATGGGGCGAACAGCTTTCGTACAATATCGAAACGCGTTCGGGGGGCGTTAAGCTCAGCGACTGCCGGCACAGGAACTGGTCGTGGCGCGGGTACTTCCAGGAATCCATGATTATACTCGACGCGGGGCTGAAAAGCCATCTGACGCCGGTATACCGCGACGTTACGGCGAAAGAGAAGATATACACCTATATACGCCCGATTAACAGGAACATATACCTGTTCATCGACATTTTGCACGCGGAAGGCGGATAATCGTCAGGAAAATTTTCGGGCGGCGGCGTTAAACGCCGCCGCTTTCAAATTCTTCTTTGGCGATAAACGCGGCGACTATTTCCAACACTTTGTCGAGGGTCGCTTCGTCCGCTCTTTCAAGGAACACAGGTTTTCTCGCCTCTATGTCGATTGTTTTGATATGGTCACAGATGATATATCCCTGTGTTTTGGCGTTTGGGTTCAGGGGAACCCTTGTCGGGAAAAATTTTTTCTTCGTAGTGATGGGACAGACGATAAGCTGATTGGTTTTTTCCGCGAACATCGCGCGGGAGATAACGATTGCGGGGCGTTTTCCTTTCTGTTCGTGTCCAAGCGCGGGAGCAAAATCAATCAAGACAATATCCCCTTGTCTTATCGTCTTTACTCCTCTTCCCAAAACCTTTCCCTCCCTGCCGGTTCCATATTCACCCATTCTTTTTCCTCGTCGGTCAATTCATAAGGTTCGTTCCAATTTTCAAAAAGTTTTTCGAGCGTCAGCGGTTTTTGTTTTTTTGAGCGCGAAAGAATAATTTTATCGCCTTCGACCGTGACATCGAGCCTTGTCTTATCGCCGATGTCGAGAGAGGAAAGAAACCCTTTGCTGAATCTTACCCCGTACTGTGAACCCCACTTGTTGACGGTTGTCGTTGTCATGGCGCGTCCTCCTTTGCTGCGGGCTTTGAACGATTGAACTTGGTCGTGTATAATCTGATTTTCTTTTTAATTTGGCGGTTTGCATACGGAACACGGCGAATATTTTCTCCGCGCTTCGGTCAAACTTATGGAAAAAGCGCTTTTACTTAAATATCGGCAACCGCTTAAATGATATTTGGTACCGTTTTCAGTAATATACACGGCAGAACTTTGCGTTTTTTCGATTTCAAGTGTTTTAACGGAAACCGCCGCGCTTCTTTCACCGTAAACAGTCTTTTTGCCTATATTGCTTTTGGGACGTATTCTGAATTTGTAAGAAGTGCCGGCTTTTAACTGTTTAACCGTGAAAGTTGTCTTGCTTGTCGTTTTTACGGCTTCATATTCGCCGTTCTCTGTGCGTTTTTCAATTATATATTTCTTCGCGTTTTTCGACGCATACCATGAAAGTTTTACACTTGTACTTGTTATATCGGATTTTTCAATGTTTGATGTTTTGGCTATTGTGTTTTTAATATCGGATTTAGCACCCAATTTGCTCTTTTCGTCAACCGCTCTTACATAGTATTGGCACGCGGAAGAAGATTTTACTTTTTTATCGGTATAAGAAAGTTTGGCGGTTTTTCCTATTTCGTCATATTTTCCCGTGTCGGAGTTTAGACGATAAACCACATACCCGGTTGCGCCTTGAACTTTCGACCATTTTAACACAGGATTTTTCTTTTCCGTCGAAACGGAAAAAGAAGCAGGTTCATTAAGTGTTTCTGCCGCGTATGAAACAGAAAACAAAGATAATGCGATTACTGCTGACAAAAGCAAAGAAAATATACGTTTTTTCAAACTTTTTCACCTCAATTTTCAGATATTAGTATATGTAATAATTATTACATATACATTATAGCAAAAATTTAACTTTCCGTCAAGGCAACCCTCAGAAAAAATTTACGAATGTTCGGTCAGCTCGATTTTTAATTTCCCTATGCGCCGCGATTGCATACTCAGAACCGTTATCTTCAAGCGCCCCGCCGTCACGCTGTCGCCTTCCCGCGGGATTCTCCCGAACAGCTCGAACGCCCAGCCCCCCACGGTATGGCTTTCGGATTCGATTGCTATATTCATTTCCTTCTTCTCGAAAAAGCGGTTGAAGTCGTTTCGCGCAAGCTCGCCCTCCACCTCGAAAACGTCCTTGCCGACGAACTTCACGGGGAGCTTCTCCTCGTCGCCCTCGTCCCATATTTCGCCGACCAGCTCCTCAAGAATATCCTCGAGCGTGACAATCCCTTCCGTGCCGCCGTGTTGGTCAACCACGACGGCAAGGTGGGATTTTTCCTTTTGCATGAGCTTTAACGCTTCGGACAGCTTCATAAGCGCGGGAATGTGCAAAACGTCCTGCATTACGGCGCGAATGTCGGATTCCTCGCCGGCGAGCAGCCTCCCCGTGAAGTCCTTGTTCTTGACGATTCCCACTATATCGTCGAGATTTTTGTCATAGACGGGCAGGCGGGAATAACCTTCCTCCAAGAACACGTTCCGAACCTTTTCGGTGCTGTCCGCCAGTGAAACGGCGGTTATGCCCACCCTCGGGGTCAATATTTCCCCCACCGTCGTTTCGTCGAATTCCAGCGCGCTGCGCACAAGGTTGCTCTCGTGTTCTTCCAGAACCCCTTCGTCCTCGCTCACGTTGATTAGGGATATAAGCTCGTCTTCCGTCATGAACGATTTCGCCTTCTCGGGGTTGCCGCCCAGCAGCCTGATTGAAACTCTCGAGATTAAGCTGAACACGAAAATAAAAGGGGTAAAGACGACCATAAAGAACCGAACGCTTCCGGCTATAATCAGGCTGATTTTTTCGGGGTACTGAACGGCGAGCATTTTCGGCACCATTTCGCAATAAATCAAGACCACCGACGTGATTAACACCGTGGAAACGCCGATGGTCAGCGGGTTGTTCCCGCCGATTTTTATGGCGAGGGAGGTGGCGACGACGGGCGCGACGATGTTCGTGATGTTGCTGCCCACCAAAATCGTCGAAAACAGCTTGCGGCTGTCACGGGTTACCTGTTCGACCCTTTTCGCCCCTTTTACGTCGTTTTCGAGCATTACTTTCAGCTTGATTTTGTTCAGCGCGGTCAGCGCGATTTCACAAACGGAAAAATAAGACGAAAACGCCAGCAAAAAGAACAACAAAAGAAATTGGGGTAAAACGTCGGGCATCGCTAAATCACTCCTTCGTCCGCGGCGATTAAGGCACGCGTCGCCCTCACGGCGCAGTCAATCGCCCTTTCGCTGTTTACGCGCGCCCCGTCGGGCGGCGCGTCTTCGGGGCGTTCGACGTTCCATAAAGCCGTAAGCACGCACCCCGCCCTTACGCCCCGCGCCAAAGCCACCGAAAAAATCGTCGCCGCCTCCATTTCGGAGGCGAGGCACCCGCACTTTATGAAAGCGTTCCAGCGGCTGATAAGCTCGCGGGACACGGGCATACTTTCCGGCTGTATTTCGCTGTAAAACGAGTCCTTGCTTTGAACCACGCCGACGTGGAAAGCCCCCTTCCCCGTTGACAACTCCCCCGCCGAACGCGCCAAAGCCGTTACGACGCCGAAATCGGCGGCGGCGGGGTAATCGGGGGGGAGGTATTCCTTGCTTGTTCCGTCCCCGCGAACGGCGGCGGTCGCTATAACCAAATCGCCGCCCGCGACTTTCGGGTTTATGCCGCCGCACGTCCCCACCCGGATAAACGTGTGACAGCCGCACTTAATCAGCTCTTCGACGGCGATTGCGGCGGAAGGTCCGCCTATTCCGGTGGAAACCGCGCTGACCGCCGCGCCGTCAAGGCTTCCCGTATAAGTGGTGTATTCGCGGTTCGTCGCGATGTGTTCGGCGCGCTCGAAACGCTCCGCGATTTTCGCGACGCGCCCGGGGTCGCCGGGGAGGATAACGTATTTCCCGACCTGCCCGTCGGTTACTCTCAAATGAAACCGTATGTTTTCGTCAATCACTTTCCGCCGCCTTTCTTCCCTTTTTTCCCGGCGCTTTCCCCTTTGTACAAGCCGCCGCCCAACACGGACGGCGCGGGCGCGTCCTTCTTTTTCCTGCGTTCGCCCGCCTTTTCCGAAATAACGTCGATGTTCCCGAAAACGGCGATAAGCACGACGGCGATTGTTTCAAACAAGAGCGGGAAATAAAGCGAAACGGCGTCGCCGGAAACCGTCCCCCCCGACGTTATCAGGGCGTGCATTATGAAAAGCGCGACCGTCCCCGCCACGCACAAAGACGCGGCGGTCTTGTAAAGTTTCAGCATTACGAGGAAGCACGGGACGACAAACCCGAAAAACGAAACCGCCATCCACATCAGATAAAACTTTTTTGGCAAACCGACGGCGGGCAGTCCGTCGGGTTCGGGCGGAACGGTGAGCATCGCCAAAGGCGACAAAATTCCGAACAAAATCCCCCAGACAGCCGCTATGAACAGCATCAGCGCCTTAAAAAAAACAATGATTTTCTTCATGGAAAAAATAATACCACATTTTGCGAAAAAAAGCAAGTCAGCGGCTCGCCAGCCATATAAGCAGCACCGAAATGTCGGCGGGGTTCACCCCGGGAATACGAGCCGCCTGCCCGACGCTCAGCGGCTTATGAAGGTTCAGCTTTTCCCGCGCTTCCGTCCGCAGCCCCTTAATTTCCGAATAGTTCAAGCCGCCGGGCAGCTTTTTGCTCTCCAATTTTCGCATGGAGCGGATTTGCTCCTCCTGGATTTTCACGTAACCCTCGTACTTAACGCCGATTTCGATTTTTTCGGCGAGGGTTCTTTCAATAACCGGGGCGTCGGCGTCGAACTTCATAAGCTCGGCGTAACCCACGTTCGGGCGTTTCAGCAACTCGTAAAGGCGAACGGGACGTTCGAGCGCGCGCGAGCCGCTTTCGGCGAGGAAGCCGTTCAATTCGGGGGAGGGTTTGAGCGTCGTTTTCCTCAGCCGCGCCGTTTCGGTTTCGATAACGCGCCGCCTTTCGATGAATTTGTCATAGCGCGGGCGTTGAAGCAAACCGAGCCTGTAACCCGTTTCGCAAAGCCGTTCGGGGGCGTTGTCCTGACGCAGCGACAGGCGGTATTCCGCGCGGGACGTCATCATTCGATAAGGTTCGTCCGTTCCTTTTGTAACCAAGTCGTCAATCATCACGCCTATGTAAGACGTCGTCCTGTCGGGTATGTACGGCTCCCCGCCGAGAAGGGAAACCGCCGCGTTAATCCCCGCGACCAACCCGAGCGCCGCCGCCTCCTCGTAACCCGACGTGCCGCAAAACTGCCCCGCCGCGTACAGCCCGCTTATTCCCTTAAACTCCAAAGTCGGGAACAGCTCCGCCGAATCGCAGCAGTCATACTCAATCGCGTAAGCGCCGCGTATAATCTCGGCGTTTTCCAGCCCCGCGATTGTTCGGAGCATTCCGAGCTGAACCTCTTCCGGAAGCGAGCCGGACAGCCCCTGCAAATAATATTCCGCGGTGTCAAGCCCCACGGGTTCGACAAAAAGCTGGTGCCGCCCCTTGTCCGCGAACCGCACGACTTTGTCCTCTATGCTCGGGCAGTAACGCGCGCCCGTCGCCTTGCTCCTCCCCGAATACATGGGGGAGCGGTGCAGGTTTTCGCGTATGAGCGCGTGCGTCCGCTCGTTCGTGTGGGTTATGTGGCACACGACGCGGTTTTCCAAAACCGCCTCGTTGTCAAACGAAAAAGGCGTTATGATTTCGTCGCCGCGCTGTTCGCCCATTTTGGAAAAGTCAATCGAACGCTTGTGAACCCTCGGAGGCGTTCCGGTTTTGAAGCGGCGGGTTTTTACGCCCATCTTTTTGAGCGACTTTGTCAGTTCCCCCGACGAAGCGAAGCCGTCCGCCCCCCCGTCGTATGAAACCTCGCCCACATGGATTTTCCCGCCCGGGTAGGTTCCGGCGGCGATTATGACGCGCCGGGCTTCGTATAACGCGCCGAGCCGCGTCCTGACGCCCCTGACCGCGCCGCCGCGCGTGAGGATTTCGACAATCTCGCCCTGCTTGACGAACAGGTTCGGCTGATTTTCGAGCGTCTTTTTCATGTACAGATGATACCGCGAACGGTCGCATTGGGCGCGCAGCGAACGAACCGCCGCGCCTCCCGCGCGGTTGAGCGTCCGCGATTGGAGCGTACACGCGTCCGCCGCCCTGCCCGTTTCGCCGCCGAGAGCGTCGATTTCGCCGACGAGCTGCCCCTTCGCCGAACCGCCTATGCTGGGGTTGCAGGGCATATTCGCGATGTGGTCGGGGGAAAGGCAAAACGCGGCGACCCGAAGCGCCTCGCCCGCCTTCGAGCCGAGCCGAGCCGCGGCAAGCGCGGCTTCGCACCCCGCGTGTCCCGCCCCGATTACAACAATATCGTAAGATTCAAGGAAAAACATTCGATAGGCAACCTCCGAAAACCTTTTTCAGGCGGTTTTCAAGAAAAATTTTGTCGGACAAGGAAACTCGACGAGTAAGGCTTTGTGCCTTGCGAGGAGAGGTGACGCAGTCCGGCGGAATT
>JAIRWE010000047.1 GCA_031253365.1 Oscillospiraceae bacterium
GGAAAGCGTGGAACACGGCGTACTCGCGGGTTATCCCGTCGTAAGGCTCAAAGCGACGTTGGTCGACGGCAAGTACCACCCCGTGGACAGCAAGGAAATAGCGTTTGTGCAAGCGGCGAAGCTCGCGTTCAAAGAGGGAATGAAAGAGGCTGCCCCGTGCATACTGGAACCCATACTTTCTTTGAAAATTCTTGTCGGCGACGAAAACACCGGCGACGTTATGGGTATAGTCAACAAGCGGCGGGGCTCGGTTCTCGGAACCACCCCCGCGGGCGGCGGAATGACCAAGATAGACGCGGAAATGCCGCAGGCGGAAACGACGGACTTCGCGCTTGTCATTTTGCAGATGACGAAGGGTTTGGGTAGCTTTACGCAGGAGTTCGCGCGGTATCAGGAGCTTCCGCAGCAGCTGGAAGCGGAAGTTATCGCCAACGCGCCCAAACGCGAGAACAACTGAGGAGACGGGATTTATGCGGGAACGGCGGATTTCGGAGCTGAAAAAGGAATACGACGCGATAAAGGCGAAGGGGCTGAAGCTGGATATGTCACGCGGAAAGCCCGGACCTGACGCGCTCAATTTTACCGACGGGATGCTGAAATTACCGGCGGACGACTATATTTCCGAGAACGGAACGGACTGCCGCAATTACGGGGTTATCGACGGTATCCCCGAAGCGAAGCGGCTGTTCGCGCCTATGCTCGGCGTTTCGGAGGATAAGATAATCGTCGGCGGAAATTCCAGCCTGCAAATGATGTACGACGCCGTAACGCGGGCCATGCTGTTCGGGGTTTCGGACGATTGCGAACCGTGGGGGAAGTCCGAAGTCAAGTTCCTGTGTCCCGTGCCGGGCTATGACCGCCATTTCGCCATTTGCGAAACCATGGGGATAAAGATGCTCAACATTCCGACCGACAAAAACGGTCCCGACATGGACGCGGCGGAGAGACTCGTTTCCGAAGACGGTTCGATAAAGGGGATTTGGTGCGTTCCCATGTACGCCAACCCTACGGGGATAACCTATTCCGACGAAGTGGTCGGGCGGTTGGCGCGAATGAAGCCCAAGGCGGCGGATTTCAGGATTTTTTGGGATAACGCCTACTGCGTTCACCATTTGACTGACAGCCCGGCAAACCTCGCGAACATTCTCGCCGAGTGCGAAAGCGCGGGGAATCCCGATATGGTTTATATGTTCGCGTCCACGTCCAAAATCTCTTTCCCGGGCGGGGGGTTGGGCGTTTTGGCGGCAAGCGGGGCGAACATCGCTTACATAAAAAAGCACATAAGTTTTCAGACCATCGGTCCCGACAAGCTCAACCAGCTCCGTCACGCGCAGTTTTTCCGCGATTTCGACGGGATAAAGGCACACATGCGTTTGATTAAGGGCGTTCTGAAGCCCAAGTTCGACGCGGTTCTTGAAATTCTGGAAAGGGAGTTGGCTACCGACGGTCTGGGTTCGTGGCACAAACCCGAGGGCGGGTACTTCATCTCGTTCGACGGCGCGAAAGGCACCGCCAAGCGCACGGTCGCCCTGTGCAAGGAAGCGGGGCTCGTTTTGACGGGAGCGGGGGCGACGTTCCCTTACGGGAAAGACCCCGACGACAAGAACATAAGAATAGCGCCCACTTACCCGTCGCTTGACGAGTTGCGGGCGGCCATGGAAGTATTCTGCGCGAGCGTAAAGTTGGCAAACGCGGAGATTTCAGGCGGGGGGGAAACTCCGTGACCCATCGGGGGAGGGTTGGCGCGGTTCGGCGAAAGGTCAATATCACCATGTCAAAATATACCATTAACACGCTTACCGAAGAAAAAGCGAACGGTCGCGTTTACACGCCGCCCCACATTGTAAATAATATCCTCGACTTGTGCGGTTACGGCGGCGACGCCGTTCTTCAAAAACACGTGATTGACAACAGTTGCGGCAACGGGGCGTTTTTAATTGAGGTTGTCCGCCGCTATTGCGAAGCCGCCGGAAACACGGGTATGAGCGCCGAACAGCTTGGCGATGAGCTTGCGACATTTATCCACGGGATTGAAATTGATAAGGACGTGCGCGACGAGTGCGTCGGGAACATGAACGCCGCGGCGCAATCGTTCGGCGTGTCGGGGGTCGATTGGGACGTGTTCGTTGCCGACGCGCTCAAAGTAACCCGTTACAGCGGGAAAATGGATTATGTTGTCGGCAATCCCCCGTATATACGCGTTCACAACCTTTCGGATAAATACGGCGAGGTAAAAAAATATTCTTTCACTCAAAACGGAATGACCGACCTGTTCATAGTGTTTTATGAAATAGGGTTGAATATGCTCAATAAAGACGGCGTGTTGGGTTATATTACGCCTTCGTCCCTGTACAACAGCCTTGCCGCCGCGTCAATGCGAAAGCGTTTGACAACCGACCGCGCTATCAGGAAGGTAGTCAATTTGCGGCATTATCAACCGTTCGACGCAACGGCGTATACCACCATAATGGTTCTCGCAAAAGATTATCGCGACACGATTGATTATTTCGAGTATGACGAAGCCGAGCGGTTGCCGATTTTCGTTTCCGAATTAACTTATGATGAGTTTTGTATTGACGATAAGTTTATTTTCGGCGAAAAAACCGCGCTGAGCGAATTAAGGAGCATTGCTTCCTGTATAATCGATTCGCCTATATGTGAAGTGAAAAACGGCTTCGCCACCCTTTGCGACGATTTTTTCATCGGGGATTTTCCGTTCGGCGAATATACCATACCTATCGTAAAAGCGTCGACGGGAGCGTTAAGCGAATGTTTGTTCCCCTATGACAACGGCGGAAAACTTATTTCATACGAACATCTCGCGAGGAACCCGAAAATAAGAGAACACTACGAGGCTCACGCTCATATACTGAAAAACAGAAGCCTCGGCGATATGACCTTGTGGCATGGTTTCGGGCGTTCGCAGGGTATCAACGACGTATGGAGGAAAAAATACGCCGTCAATACTCTCATACGCGGTACAAGCGACATCAAACTTTCGGTCTGTGACGAAGGTTGCGGCGTTTACGGCGGTTTGTACATATTGACCGAATTGGACATAGGGGAAATAAAAAACATATTGCTGACAGACGAGTTTATTTCCTATGTCA
>JAIRWE010000055.1 GCA_031253365.1 Oscillospiraceae bacterium
GATTCCCTGTTTGCGCGAATGGGTTCCGCGACATTGTGGTGACTTTATGGCGGAATTTTCAATCACCGTTTTCATCGCGGACGACGACCGGCACACGCTGTTGTCAAATAATTACCGCCTTTGCTTCGCGGAGTCGTTCAACGGCAGTTACACCGCCGTCTGGCAGTCTTACGAAAGTTTTTTCCAAAACAGCACCTTTTCGTGGAAAAATGAGTATGGAATTTTTATCGCCCCCAATTTCATTGAGGGCGCACAGATGGGTTTTTGCAATAATCCGGCGGCGATTGCTCTCGGACAAATTATCACGCTTGATTCTTTCGGCTCTTTCGGTTCGGCTTCAAGCGGCGGACGCGCCAACGCCATAAATTTGATAAACCAATACGGTTTGATTTACCCCGCCGTCTGCCAAACCTGTAGCGGAATCGACGGTTCCTACCGCTCTAATCCCGCTTTTGTCATGCCGTCCGTCGCGATTAAAGGCTCGGCGGAATTTATTCCCGATTACAAGCTGCTTGTTTGGTTCGACCAAGGCGTTTCGGCGGGAACCATGATAAAAAGAGCCGCTTTAAAAGTCAACGCGAGAAGCAACTTCATGGAGGTGGATTTTTCAGATAAATCGCAGTTAAGCGTCAAATACGCGAATCAAACATGGTCGTTTTAGGTAATATTTTTAAAATTTCAAAAAAGTTTGAAAATGAAACGAGAAAGGAGCGTGCGGCAAACCACGCACGGCGTTTAAAATGAAAAAGTCATTGTTTTACAACGGAATAAAATTAGAAGCCTCCGCGTTAAGCGCGGAAACGCAGAGTTGGCTTGAATGGTATAACTCGCTTTCCCCCGATATGCAAAAATGCGTAAACAATCAGCCGCTCGATTTATTGGGGGTTCTCGCCTATCAGATTCACGACGCGGGACAAAAAGAGAGTTTTAACCCCGGTTATTGGAACACGCAACTCAACATATACCGCGCCAACTGCTACGCCTATTCTATGGATATTGTCTGCTCGGCGCAAAATGTTAAGCTGCAGCCCGGAAGTTACGCCGCCGCTTCCGCAAGAAACGACAATACGGTCGCGAATAATGCCTATTTGAATTTATTGGCGGACATTCAGCAAGGCGGGTTCGGCACCGTGACTGCAGTTACGCCGATTGGCACACCGCCCGCTCTTCCGTTGGCGCAAAATCAGTCCTGCGTCGCGTTGGTCGTCGCCGTTTTCAAAGATTACCACTGGTATATTCAGCACACGGACGGCACTTGGTCGCATAAAAGAGGACTCACCGACGCGATAAACTGCGACGCGAACGACAATTTTATCGACGCGAACAATCCGCCCGCAACCTGTGGCAGAATGTACACGGATCCACAGGGGAATATTTTGGATTACAGAGATTTTGTCGGATATTATATAGTTACCCATTGAAAACGCTTTGACCTGTCGCGTCAATTTTTCCTTAAATATCACTGATATTGGCGAAAAATTTCCTTGTCTGATGGAAAATCCCCGGCTCTTCGCTGGATTGAATGGGTGGCGATAATATGGTATTTTAATTTGCAATTTAAGTGCAACGCGAACGATGGGCAACCATTCCCGCGGTCAAGCCGCATAGGCTTGTCGCCGACCGCAGTCGGCGAAATGTCCTGTCGCAGTCGCAGGAAAAACTGCGGCGCTAAGCTCAAGCTGAACGATGATAAAATCCGCGATTATGTTGTTGATAAACTCTGTGATTATTGGACGCCGGAAGAAATCGCCGGGCGGGCAAAGTTCGAAAAGAAACCGTTTACAATATCGTACAACACGATTTACAGAGCGATTGACAGCGGTGAGTTGCCCAAACAGTTAAAGGCAAATTTCCGGTATAAGCGCAGGGGTTACAAGTGCAATAAGGCGTCTGATAACCGCGGGAAAATTCCGAATACGACCTCGATTCACGAACGCCCCGCAGGAGCAAAAAACCGCACTCGGTTCGGACATTGGGAGAGCGACACGGTATTCGGAAAGCGAAGCACAGGTTGCATTGGCACTCATGTTGAGTCAGCTTTCATTAAAAAAGTTCATTTTTCAGAAGTACCCTTAATTGTTACAATTTGTAACAATTTCTCCTTGATTGTAACTAAACTGTAACCAAACTGTAACCGAATTTTTCTTGCTTTTGGCGATTTTCCCGTGTATAATGTGCGTAGGCAGTATAACAAAACCTGCCGCGACATAAAGCAGGTTTGTTGATATATGAAGGCAGAATCCGCCGGAGGCAAGGCTTCCGGCGGCGCTATTTCGGAAAAAATACGGGAAAAATATGCAGGAAAGGGGAGTATGTCTGTGAAGTACGTATGTGTGTGCGGATTTGTCTACGATGAAACTGTCGGAGAGCCTGACAACGGTATTCCGGCGGGAACGAAATGGGAAGATGTGTCCGCGGATTACGTATGCCCGATTTGCGGCGCGGGGAAAGACGGGTTTTCCGCGCAATAAACAGGGTTTTCGGGGATTACCCAAGGGTTGCCGTTTACGGCGACCCTTGAAGGTTTTTTGAGGCTGCCTTATCTCTCCACCCGCGCGCCCGCGCCCTTCATGAGTTTTTCCACTTCTTTGAGGGAAGCCATTGACGTGTCGCCAGGCGTGGTCATCGCCAACGCGCCGTGCGCCGTTCCGTAATCGACCGCCTTTTGCGGGTCGCCCGAGGTCAGAAATCCGTATATCAAGCCCGAAGCGAAGCTGTCGCCGCCGCCGACGCGGTCGAATATTTCCAGCCCGGGATAATCCGGCGCCTTATACACGGTATTATCCGCGTAGCAAATGGCGGACCAATCGTTTACCGAAGCAGTGCGAACGGTTCGTAAAGTGGAAGCTGTGACTTTTATGTTGCCGTATTCCCGGGCTACGGCGCCGACCATTTTTTTATAGCCGTCAATGTTCAGTTTTTTCAGCGTCCCGTCGTTTCCCTCCACCTCGAAGCCCAAGCAAGCGGTGAAATCTTCCTCGTTGCCGATGCAAACGTCAACATATTTTACGATTTCGCGGTTGACCTCGCGGGCTTTTTCGTGACCGCCTATATCCCTCCAAAGCGAAGGGCGGTAATTTAAATCGTAACTCGTTACGACGCCGTATTTTTTTGCCGCTTTAAGCGCGTCAACCGCGACTTCCGCCGTTGTGGGCGATAAAGCCGTGAAAATCCCGCCGGTGTGAAACCACCGCGCGCCCGCTTCCCCGAAAATCTTGTCCCAGTCAAAATCGCCGCGCTTGATTTGAGAAGCCGCCGTGTTCGCTCTGTCAGATACGCCGAGCGCCCCGCGAACGCCGAAACCGCGTTCGGTGAAGTTCAGCCCGTTGCGTGTCGAACGCCCGATTCCGTCATACGGAACCCATTTTATGAACGAAGTGTCCACGCCGCCTTGCAATATCAAATCCTCTAAAAGCGTTCCCGTTTCATTGTCCGCCAACGCCGTTATTATCGCGGTATTCAGCTTGAAGCATTTCCGCAGACCGCGCGCGACATTGTATTCGCCGCCGCCTTCCCAAACGGAAAAGCGTCTCGCCGTTTTGATTCTTCCGTTGCCCGGGTCAAGGCGGAGCATGACTTCCCCAAGGGAAATTTGGTCGAATTTACAAGTTGATTTTTCCCTGATGTCGAGCATATATTTCTCTCTCTCTTTTTTTTTCTTTGAAAACAGGCGGTTTTCAAAGGTTACCCTTTTTTATATACTTCGATTGAATCGTCGCCCAAACTTGAACTTAACCTGCCTTCGGCTTCTTTTTTCAGCTTGCCGCACGTGCAAATGTCGGTTTTATCCAGATTGCCGTTCATAACATACCCGCATTTAACGCATCTGAAATACAGGGTTTTCGATATTTTCCGGTCTTTCCCCGCGCCGAAGATTTCATGGGCGTTCCCCAAATATACGTATTTTTTACCGTTATATTTAATGATTTTGCCGTCCATACTCTAACCGTCCTTTCATTAGACCTCTTGCGAAACTAAATCGCAATGTCTTTTCGGCTGATTTTCCGTCATACTGCGTTAATTTTTCCTCAAATATCGCGGATATTATCGTCAAAATTGCCTTGTCTGAC
>JAIRWE010000085.1 GCA_031253365.1 Oscillospiraceae bacterium
TTTCAAGAAAAATTTTGTCGGACAAGGAAACTCGACGAGTAAGGCTTTGTGCCTTGCGAGGAGAGGTGACGCAGTCCGGCGGAATTTTTCGCCGAAAAGCGGCGAAAGGGGGTTTTCGGGGTTGCCTATATTTTAAGCCGTCAAAAAGACCGTTGGGATTTTCGCCCGACGGTCTTTTTGACCGTGTTTTCGGAGAGCGTTTCGCAAATGCGCGAACTTTATGAAGAAATTTACCAAGTAAACACAACCGAAAGGTGAAGTTATAAATGAAGGTCGTAATCCTCGCGGGCGGCTATGGTACGCGCATAAGCGAAGAAAGCCATTTGCGCCCGAAGCCGATGATTGAAATAGGTGAGAAGCCGATTTTATGGCACATTGCAAAGTATTACAGCGCGTTCGGTTTCAACGAGTTCATAATCTGTTGCGGCTACAAGGGCTACATGATTAAGGAATACTTCGCCGATTATTACCTGCACCGAAGCGATGTTACGTTTGATTTTTCAAACGGCGGGAAAATGACGGTTCATGCCAACGTGTCCGAACCGTGGAAAGTAACGCTTGTGGACACGGGGGCGGATTCCCAGACAGGCGGGCGCATTAAGAGAATCGCGTCGTATATCGGAAACGAGCGGTTTATGCTTACATACGGCGATGGCGTGAGCGACATTGATTTGAACGCTTTGCTCAAACAGCACGGGGAATCGGGGGCGACCATGACGCTGACGGCGATTCAGTCGGGCGGGCGTTTCGGCGTACTTGAAATCGAGGGTGACAATGTTACGGCGTTCAAGGAAAAAGCGAAAGAGGACGGCGGCTGGATTAACGCCGGGTTCATGGTAGCAGAGCCGGAACTTTTCGGGTATATTGACAATGATTATACAATACTTGAACGCGCGCCGTTGGAACGCCTGAGTGCGGGGCGCAAACTCGGGGTGTACAAGCATCGCGGATTTTGGGCGTGTATGGACACCCAGCGTGACAAGAGCTATCTTGAAGCGGCGTGGGCAAATGGTAAGGCTAAGTGGAAAGTGTGGGAAGATTGAATATAGCCGTATTCGGACTTGGTTTTGTAGGGCTTACAACCGCTCTCGGATTTGCGGACAAGGGATTTTCGGTGCGCGGGTTCGATATTAACGAAAGCCGCCGCGTAGAAATTTCGCGAGGGAAACTACCCTTCTTTGAACCCGGGCTTGACGGCGCGCTCGCCCGCAACCTCGGAAAGACTTTCGCGGCGACCGATACAGCCGAGGAAGCGGCAAAAACAAGCGACGTTTGCTTTTTTTGTGTAGGCACGCCCGCGAACGCGGACGGAAGCGCGGATTTGACGCATTTATTGTCCGCGATGGACGGCGCGTTGGCTGTTACGGCGGAAACCTGCGTGTTGGTTGTAAAATCCACCGTTCCGCCCGGCACACTCGCCAAGCGGGTTGAACCGTATATCCGCGAAAAAGGGCGCGGTAATCCCGTCGCCGCCAACCCCGAATTTTTACGCGAGGGGTATTGCTGGGAAGACTTCGTCAACCCCGACAGGATTGTCTGCGGCGTAACCGACAAAGCGGCGCGGGAATTGCTTTCGCGCCTTTACGAGTCCTTTGGCGCGCCCGTGCGTTTCGTTTCGCCGAGCACCGCCGAATTTATCAAGTATCTGTCAAATACGCTGTTGGCGACGCTCATAAGCTATTCCAACGAAATGTCGCTAATCGCGAACGCCGTCGGCGACATAGAAATCGCGAACGCTTTTCATATTTTGCACGAGGATAAGCGCCTTGCGGGAGCGGGGATTGACGCTTATATCTATCCCGGTTGCGGCTACGGCGGTTACTGCCTTCCGAAAGATACGCTCGCGCTGAAAGCGGTTTCACAAGCCAACGGGGTTAAGCCGCGAAGTCTCGGCGAGGTTATCGCCCTTAACAACAAAATGCCCGAACACACCGCGCAAAGGATTATCGACGCGGCGGAAAACAACGACGCTAAAATCGGAATACTCGGTTTGTCGTTCAAACCCGGCTCCGACGATGTGCGCGACAGCAGCGCGGCGAAAATTATAAAAATCCTTAAAGAAAAAGGCTACGGCAACATTTACGGATATGACCCGCTTGCGATTGACGAGTTTCGGCGGGTTTACGGAACGGATATTACCTGCTGTTCGTCGGCGAACGAACTGTGTGGAACCTGCGACGTGGTTGCGGTCGTGACCGCGTGGGAAGAGTTTAAGGGATTGGACAAGGCGTTCCCGAATGTCAAGTGGGTGGATTGCAGGTATTTTTTATGAGCAATATTTTAACCGAGGACTTATCTTCGGTGCTTAACGGCTTAACAGCGGAAGAGCGCAACAAATTATTCGGGAGAACCGTTTTTATAACGGGATTTGCGGGTTCGCTTGGGTTTATGCTTATGAGATTTTTTGCCGAACACGGCGAAAAACTCGGCGTTAAGCGCGTCTATGCGCTTGACAACTACATCTTCGGCAAGCCGGATTGGGTTCAGCCCCTTGAAAGCAATCCGTTGTTCACGATATGCGAAGGCGATGTAATCACACAGGACTTTTCGTTTGCCGAAAACGCGGATTTGATTTTTCACATGGCGTCGTTGGCTTCCCCTACCTATTACAGGTTGCACCCTATTGAAACAATGGACGCCGACGTAGTGGGATTGAGACGACTGTTGGACTTTTATCAAGACAAGAATACCTTTAATTTGCTTTTTTATTCAACAAGTGAAGTTTACGGCGACCCCGCCCCCGCGCAAGTACCCCCCCCCGAATCGTATTGGGGGAACGTGAACACTTCCGGACCTCGGGCTTGTTATGACGAGTCTAAGCGGTATGCGGAAACGCTTTGCTACAATTTTCACAATCAAAGAAATTTTCCCGTGACTGTTCTGCGTCCGTTCAACAGTTTCGGACCGGGGCTTAGGACTAATGACAAACGCGCTCCCGCCGATTTCGCCATGAACGTGCTGAACAACGAACCGATTGTCCTGTACAGCGACGGGAAAGCGACGCGGACCTTCTGCTACGCTTCCGACACGACGCTGGTTTCGCTCAAATGCGCTTTACACGCGAAATACGACATTTTCAACATTGGCAACGATGAGGAAGAAATGACAATAACCCAATTAGCGGAGATATACCGCTCTGTCGGCGGCGAACTGTTCGGCTATGTCGGCGATATTGTTTTTAAGGAACATTCCGATAAGCACTATAACACCGACAATCCGCAAAGACGTTGCCCCGATTTGAGCAAAATCAAGTCTGTGTTGGGATATAAGCCGTCTGTGAATACGCGAACGGGTGTTGAGCGGTATTTGAGGTATTTGAAAGGCTGAAATGAGGAGAACCGTATGCCACATATAAGTGTCATACTCGTGACTTACAATCGCGAGAACTATTTGCCGATTATGTTGGAATGTTTAGAAAATCAAACCTATAAGGATTATGAGTTAATTTTGGTAGATAACGGCTCAACCGACGGCACAGCGAAGATTTGCGAAGAATACGCGAAAAAGGATTCACGAGTAAAATTGTTGAAGATTGATAAAAATATCGGCGCGTCGCACGGTCGGAATACGGGGCTTGCCGCCGCAAACGGCGAGTATATAACTTTTGTGGACGACGACGACCGTTGCGAACCGCAAATGCTTGAATTTCTTGCCGATTTAGCGCGTGAAGAAAACGCCGATATTGCGATGTGCGGCAGTTATAATGATTTTGGCGACAGAGTTGAACCTAAATATACAGGGGAGCAGAAATTTGTTTTTGACCGTTTGGATGGACTGCGGGAAATGCTCAAACGGCAGTTGTATAATGTTTCTACACCTACAAAGCTTTATCGCCGTAATTTGTGGAACGGGTTAGCGTTTCCCGATAATACGTTGGTTGATGATATTCACGTGGTTTACAAGACTTTTGAGCGCGCTCATAGAGTTGCCGTACACAACAAACCTCTTTATTACTTTAGAAAGCACTCATCAAATATGACCGGGTTCACTATTGACAAAAAGATGTCTCCGGAGTTGCTCGATGAATATATCGCAAGGTATCAAACGAGAGCGAAGTATCTTAGTGACCAT
>JAIRWE010000086.1 GCA_031253365.1 Oscillospiraceae bacterium
TTCTCGACGTTTCGGTGTTCGGTTACTTTTGCCTGTACGCCGCCGTGAAAACGCTGTCGTATTTTATAATCGCGATGTTGGCGGTTATTATCTGCGTCATTGCCAAGAACAGCGCGTTCGTTTACTTCACTGCGGGAATTGTTACGGTCGTTCAAACGCTGCTGTATGTTTTAATATCGCCCGTGTCGGCGTTAAGCGTGTTTAAGTACGTCAACATCATCGCGCTGACCCAACCGAACGAAATATTCAAAAATTATCTGAACATCAACTTTTTCGGCGAGCCCTTGAATGTTATCACGGTTTCGGCGGCGACGGCGTTCGTGTTGATAACAATTCTGACAATTTCGGCTTTCGCTCTTTTCAAAAAATGTTCCGCCGCCCATTGGAACAACAACGCCCTGTCGGATTTTTTGAGCCGCTTTTCAAGCGGGCGGATTCATGTTAACATACTGCGGCATGAAACCTACAAGGTTTATGTATACAACCGCGCGCTGCTTGTAATAATCGCGCTGATAATTATACAGTATTTCGCGGCTTCGGGGACGCGCGAGTATATTGACACGGACGAGATGTTCTTTAAGAATTACGTCGAACGGGCGGGCGGCTTCGTGACGGAGGAAACGCGCGCCTTTATCGAAACGGAGCAGGCGCGTTTCGACGAAATTCAAGCGGCGTTATTTCTCGCGGGGAAAAAATACGCCGACGGCGAAATTACGGCGACGGATTATAACATAATACAGTCGAATATACAGATGATGCTTACGCCGAAAAAAGCCTTCGATAGGTTCACGGAACGCGTCGATTACATTGAAACGAGCCATCCCGACGGACAGGTTATTTACGACAAAGGTTGGAAAGAAATTTTCGGGGTGAACGATTACGGCGAGGATATGCGAACGGTTCTCATGTTTTTGCTCTTCGCGATTATTATAATTTCCCCCGCGTATTCCGCGGAAAACGAAAACGGCATGATGAATATAATAGTCGCCGCGCCGAGAAAGCTGACATGGGCGGCGCGGTATTTCACGAATTTCACCGCCGCGCTGATTGTTGTCGCCGCCGTAAGTCTGCCGTTTATGGCGAACACGCTGTCGTTCCACACGGCGGCGGGCGCGGACGCGATTATTCAAAGCATACCGGAATTTTCAAAATTCCCGCTTTCCGTAAGCGTTCGCGGATATATGGCGCTTTTGTTGATAACGCGCGTTTTCGGGGCGGCGGTCGCGGTGTTTATTCTGCAAACCGTTTCGCTGTATTCCGCGAAAAAAACGACGGCGATTTTGGTTTCGCTGTCGGTATTGGCTTTGCCCGCAACGATTTATTTTACGGGCGCGGAATTTTTCGCGGGGTTCGGGCTCAACGCGTTAATCGGCGGAAATGTGTGGTTAAGGGAGTTCAAGGCGGGGAACGCCGTGTTTGTGTCGGCGATTATCGGGGTCGTAGGCGCGTTGGTCGCGAGGAAAATCGCGAGGGATAAAATTGAAACTTTATTTTCATAAATTTACTCTCCGTATAATATAATAAACACTTAAATAAATTGTTCAAATTTGTCAATTTTGCTAATTTACTTTGAACGATAAATCCTATATAATTGACATCGCTGATAAAAACACGCGGCGACAGCCGAAAAGGTCTTCAGCTGTCGCCGCGGGAGTTTTTCGGTTTGAGAATGAACAAAGAAAGGGCGCGGACTGCGTTTTCACCGGGTTTTGGTGCGAGGCAAACCACGTATGGCGTGTTAAATGAATAACGACTTTCCGCGCATTTTATCGCTGCTGAGAAAAGAACGCCGCTTGAGCCAAAAGCAGGTTTCCCTCGACCTCGAAATAGCGCAGGCTTTGCTTTCCCATTATGAAAAGGGCAAGCGCGAGTGCGGGCTGGATTTTCTCGTGAAGGTGGCGGACTATTACGGCGTTTCGACCGATTATCTGTTGGGACGCTCGGCTTCAAGCAACGGGACGTTTATTACGGAGAACGACATTCCGGAACCGGCGGCGGTTGAGAAAGCGGGAACGGGCGCGGGAAACATTTCCGCGACGCTTTCAAAAAAAATGATTATCAGCAGTATAGACGCCGTTTTTTCGCTTTTATCAAAAATAAAAAACCAAAAGCTCACGTCGGCTTTATCGAATTTTCTTACCCTGTCGGTGTACAGTTGTTTTCGGTTGACCTACCATTTCAACCCCAAGAACGACGGCAAAATTTTCGGCATCAGAAAAGAGCTGGCGTTAAGGTGCGCGCAGGCGGGGCGGGCGGTTTCCGAAGGAATAGCCGTTGCGGAAGCGAATGACAACGGCGCAAACGCGCCTTTAATCACCACGGCAAGCCTGGAGAACGAATACAGGCAACAAGCCGCGGCGCTTTTAAGCCTTGTGAAAAACAGCGAACACAGCTTGAAGAAAATCTTGTAGACACGAGGAAAGGAAGAATGAAAAAACATCTTACCGTAATTATGCTGATTGCGCTTGCGTTTTTGGTTTCCTGCGCGAACGGTTCCGACAATACCGACCGCGTCAATTTGTTAGACGGCATAGGGGTCGCCTACAACGACATAATCATATACAACGGCGTAAACGGCGTTATTTATGCTTTGGACTTAACAACCCAAGCCAACGCCCCTTTGTGCGTTCGCCCCAATTGCGCTCACACGGATGACTCCTGCAGCGCGAGAGCGGTGTCCGCGAAAATGCTTACGGTATACCAAGACAGCCTTTTTATGCTTTGCGACGAAGAGGAGTATGTCGCGTTGTACAAGTGTGGTATGGACGGCGGCGACCGCAGAAGGATATTCACGATGGAAACTTCTTCGAGAACCGACAACGCCTATTACCTTATGTCGGTTTCGAGCGTCAAGCAGTTAGACGGCAAGTTGTATTTTGTGGTTAAAACTATTGTTCACGAAGAAAACGACGGGGTTATCGCGCAATCGGAGCTTGTCAAATTAGATGTTTTTTGCTACGATTTCACGGCAAACAAAAAAACGGCGATATACCAAACCGAATTGCCGAACGGCATCATGAATCTTCTGTCTGTTTCAAAAAAGGCAATTTCGTACTCTTTGTTTTACGATGACGCACACGGCGATTTAACCTGCGAATACGGATATATTTCTTTAAACGACGGCGAATCGGTCGCTGTAAACACGACGACGGGAAGCACGGTGAGTTCAGCGAATAATATCTATGTAAGCGGCGATTATTGCTATTATATAGGCGATGGCGACTTGTACAGGTTGGATATTGACACGCGGGGGAAACAGGTTGTTTTCGAGGGGGCGTTGGATATGTTCTTGGCGGATAATACGGTGTTCGTTTACACAAAACAGGATTGGGCGAACAATGAATTCGAGTTGTCGTATTTGAAAAACGAAAAATGGGTTCGGGTGTCGGACGATACAGAGCAAAAACAAATATTCGGCGAAACCGAAAACTATTTTATAGTGTCAAGCGATTATTCCAATTATGAACCGTGGAATCCGGCTATAATTCTCAAAACAGAATACTATAAC
>JAIRWE010000160.1 GCA_031253365.1 Oscillospiraceae bacterium
CGTTCATCGGCGTGCGGATTTCGTGGCTCATATTCGCGAGGAAACGGCTTTTAAGCTGGTTCGCCTCGCGTTCCTTCTCCGCCGCGTTTTTGAGCATATCGGTGTATCTCTTCTCCTCGGCTATATCCTGAATCATCTTGACGACGCACCGCTTGTTCTCGTAAACAATCTCGCTGGCGGTGACGCGGGTTTCGATATCGCGGCCGCTTACGGTGGTGTAGGTGAATTCCACGGACGCGGGCGCCCCGGTTTTCCTCAGCGTTTTAAGTAGCTTCTTCTCCTTTTCGACGGCTGTGACGCCGTCCCTTTGCCGCCGCCCGAAAAGCGTCCTCTCGTTCGTTTCGCCGGCGCGCGTTCGCGCGTTGAAGTCCATGCTTATATAGAACGCGGTGTTGGCGTATTCTATCGCGCCGCTGACAGGGTCGATAATCGTCGTGATTATGGGCAGGGCGTCAATCATCTGTTTCAGGTCGTTCTGGTTTGAGCGTATTATGTCGTGCTGGCGTTCCTCGTTCTCGATGTCCACCGCCCACACGATATGCGTATCGACACCCATTTCGCCGATTTTGTAGACGAATATCGAATAGCGGCGGCTGTGACCGTCCTTTCCGCGAACGAGTACGTGTTCGCTCAGCACCGCGCCCCTTTCCTCAAGCTCGTCCAAAACCCCCGCCCTTTGCTCCGGGTTCTCGTAATAGCTTTCAATGTACGCGCCGACAGCCATACCGATTTTATCCCGCGCGTAACGGTTGCAGTCGATAATCGCGCCGTCCCGCACGATAATATAGGCTATCGGCGCGTTCTCGATTATCTTGTCCCTTATGCACTGCGCCGCGGTGTTAATCCCTTCGAGAATGTTCGTCCAGTAGCCCTTGAACCCCGTCGTTTCCGCCTTGTAGGTAAGGTTGCCCATAAGGATGTTCTCGACGTAAAAGATGATTTCCTTCTCTATGTCCTCCACGGTTCGGTGGATGCTGCCCAGCACCTTGAACAATTCCCCGAACTCGTCCGCTTTTTTGTATTCGTCAAGGTTGACGGAAAAGTCGCCGCGCGCTATGTGGGAGGCAAGCTCCGTCATTTTCGCGAGACTCGCGTTCTTGCGCCTGATTGACGAAAAGCTGTTCATAACCATGACAAACCCGACCGCGCTCGACGCCAGCACCGCCGCAAGCAAAACCGCCATCCGCACAAGGCTGCTTTGCAGCCGCTCGTCGAAGCGTTCGTCCGCGCGTTCCCGCAGTATGGCTATGGACTCGCTCGCCCATTTCCTGTATTTGGTGTATTCCTCGGAAAAAATCATGCCGCGCGCGCCGACGACGTCGCCGCCGCCCGCCAAGGCGAATATCTCCTCCTCGTATTCCGCCACGTCGTCAAATCCGGTTTTGATGTGCCGCGCCATTTCCGTGAAGTCCGGGGAAAGCCCCATGACGGAAATTTCGTCGCAGACGCGCGGCGCGACGGACGCCGCGTCCTTGTGAAGCCCGTAATGGGCGTCGCGGTCGTCGTCGGTGTTGACGTACCACCTTAACTGTTCCGTCATCGTGTTCAACGCGCCCTGCAACTCGTTGACCTTCGACGTTAAGGTTCGGTGTTCATCGTAAATCCGCCTTTGCCCCGATACGGACAAGAAAATAAGCGTAAGCGCGATTATGGTCAGCACGACGAGAAAGACCGCGACAAAACGCATAGATACAGATATTTTCATATAACACGCCACCTCCGAAAAACGCCTTACCTTTTATTATAGATAAGGCGCGGCGCAAAGTCAAGTTTTTTTTGGCAAAGGCTTGCAATTACGCCGTTTCCGTGATACAATGGGGGTAACACGCGGTTCGCCGAAGGCGGCCGCGGACGGAAGCGGCGAGAGCTTCATGGAAGCGTGAGCCGCTTTTTCCATTGGGCGACCGCCGAAGAACGCAAAAAAAAAAAAAAAAAAATAAAAATAATAAAAAATAAAGTACCCCCAACCAACGGTCGGGGTTCTTTAGTATATCTTATGCTTCCGCAGGCAGTTATTGAAAAACGTTTCGTCCAATATTTTGAAGTCGTCGATATGGGGGATGAGCTTGTTCAGCTGTTGACCTTTCACGCCAATGACCACGATTAGCTTGCCGATGCTTTTCAACGCGGAATAAACGCTGATGTAGTCCGTGTCCTCGGACAAAAAGAACCCTGTGTCATAAGAGTTGTAGAAAGCGTTTTTAAGGGCGTATGTAGCCAAATTTACGTCCGTACCCTTTTCTTCTTTGTAGTAGGTGTCATGGTCGTTTATGTCCATTTCACTCAAACTTTTCTTTGGTCTGCCTGTATAAGCCCCTTCCACAACATCAAAATACCGCTGGTTTTTCAGACCCGCCGCCCATTTGTAATAACTTGCGATATAGGGGTCGCCCATTAAGAAGTCATCCGGCTTGGGTATGAAAAGATAGGTCTTTACCAAATCAACATTGGGGAACAAGCCGACGATGTTTTTAGGCAATAGGTTGTAGTCTATTTTGGGGGATTGTTTTTCGATACTTTTGTAATAGTTTTGAAGCGCTATGTCAAAATTCATGTGGTCGATGAAAACACAACCTCTAAGCATAAACAAGTCTCCTAAAATCTAATGGGATGCCGCGCCGCGAAGGTCGGGGCATCCCGCTTTGACTATGGAAACACCTGCCGCATAGGGTCTCGGCGTTTCCGTTGACACTTATAGTTTATTACAGCAACAGCCTAATGTCAAGCTGTTTTTTGAAAATTTCAGAAAAAAAAGACGCGGGGGCGTCTTTTTCGCGCGTTATCCGCCGATTATCACCGGTTTGGAGCCGGGTTCGATTTTGCAGTTTATGCCGGCGGCGAACCGTTCGCCGAACGCCTCGTCAAGCTTGTCGCAGAAAAAAATCAATTTCTCGTTTTCCGCTTTCAGGCGGGCGATTTCGGCGAGGTTTTCCTCGTATCTTTTCCTGTTCTTTTCAAGGGTTTCGCGCTTTAAGACGAAGCCCTTCGCGTTTTTGGCGCTCTCCGCCGCCTCCTCCGAAAGCGTCTTTATCCTCACCGCGTTCCTGCGCCATATATCGCGCAGCGACCAGCAGACGGAAAAAATCATAACGACGTCTATGTTGCGGGGAACGATGTTGATTTTGGACAAATCGCTGATAAATTCGCTGCGGTACTGCCCGTCGAAAGGCACCGTGACGACGTTCCCCTCGCCGAGCGCGGAAACCGGCACCACCCCGAAAGTCCAGTTGCGCTTTTCCGCGTTGAGGGCGCAGGCGCTTTCGACTATGCTGAACATCGACAACGCCTTTTGCGACAGGCGAAAAAAATTGTTCGCCTTGTCTTCGGGCGGGATAACCTCGGAATCGGTTTTCGTCAAAAGCAGCAGAACGCACAGGTTCTCCCGCGAGAAGCCCGCGCCCGACGCGCCCGACGGGTCGCCCAAAACCGAAAAAATCGCGTTCGCCCTGTTCGCGCCGACTTTGTTCCGACATTCGTGCTCGCGGTCGTACATACTTAAATTTATCGCGTCCGCCATAACCAAAAGGACGTTGCTTTGCCGCATACGTTTCAGCATAACCTCGCGGACGGCTTCGTCCTCCTCGTCTTCAAGGTTAAGCTGGGCGCTTTCGGACGTGCCGATGGCGCCGCCCTTGTAGTCGGCGAAACATACGTTGCAGACGCTTTCGTTGTTCACGCAGAAGGTCAGGTCCAGCCATCTCGTGTTTTCCGTCCCTTCGGGGAAACGCCCCGGCGCGAGAAGAATGTCGTCAAGCGCGAGTTGCCGGCGCAGCCGCTCGACGTCGGAAGCCTTACCCCCCGACGCGAAATGGACGCTTACCTTCCCGCCCGACTTGTCGTAGCCCGAAACGTTCGTGTTCATCATCGTTTGGTGAACAGCCGACAGGAACGACGTCTTCCCCGAGCCGGAAATCCCAATCATCGTGACATAAACATCATTCATCACAGCCCCCAAAAATAAAGATTCGGAATTCCCCGCGCTTTATTATATCAGTTTCGGGAGCCGCTGTCAATGTTTCGGTTTTTTACCCGCCGCCGCGCCTCGGCGCGTCTTGACGCGACGCGTCTCGGCGGGACGCGGCATTTTCATAAAACGGACGCGGCGCGTCGGAACGGGGCGCGTTTTGGCGCGACGCGTCGGAACGCGATGTGTTTTGACGCGATGTGTTTTGACGCGGGGAGTCGGGGAAGTCGAACATATCGTCGACTATAAAGACGTCGTCGCTTTCTTCCTTTTCGGGTTCGTCAAGCGACAAGAATTTAATCAGCATACGCAGCGCCGTGAGCTTATGGTTGGGCTTGACATCGACGCCGAACGCTATGTTCTGCAATTCCTCAAGCACGCGCAGGGCGATTTCTTCTCTGTTGATGTTCAGTTTCATAACGGTTTTCTCCTTTGTTTCGGGGTTTTCTGAGGTTGCCCTCGGTTTTTTGTTCCATTGTAAATCATTTTTTCGGCGCGCGGTGCCAACTTTCGTTGCGTCGGCAACGAAAATCGGCTTGACTAATATTTTGATTTGTGTTATCATATATTACAGACAAACGGAGGTGAACGAATGTACGGGAAAATGATGAATTCAATCGGATTTGTGGCGCGCAGCGACAAGGAAATCGCCGACGCGATGGCGGGCGAGTTGGAACGTCAGCGTCAGCGCCTTGAACTGATTGCCAGCGAGAACATCGTTTCGCCGGCGGTGATGGCGGCTATGGGAACGGTTCTCACCAACAAATACGCCGAGGGCTATCCCGCGCGGCGTTATTACGGCGGGTGCGAGTGCGTGGACATGGTGGAGGACATTGCCATTCAGCGCGCAAAAGAACTGTTCGGCGCCGCGTTCGCGAACGTCCAGCCCCATTCGGGCGCGCAGGCGAACGTGGCGGTTTATTTCGCGCTTTTGGAACCGGGCGACAAGGTTCTGGGAATGAAATTAGACCAGGGGGGGCATTTGACCCACGGTTCCCCCGTGAACATTTCGGGGAAGTATTTCAATTTTATCCCTTACGGGCTTGACTTGAAGACGCAAAGGCTCGACTATGACGGCGTGGAAAAATTGGCGAGGGAGCATAAGCCCAAGATGATTTTGGCGGGGGCGACGGTTTACCCGAGGGAGTTCGATTTTGAGCGGCTTTCCGAAATCGCGAAAAGCGTGGGGGCGTATTTCGTGGTGGATATGGCGCATATAGCCGGGTTGGTCGCGGCGGGCGAACACGCGTCGCCGCTCCCTTACGCGCACGCGGTAACGTCCACGACGCACAAAACGCTCAGGGGTCCGCGGGGGGGGCTGATTTTAACCAACGACGAGGAAATCGCGGGGAAAATCAACAAAGCCGTTTTCCCCGGAACGCAGGGCGGCCCGCTCATGCACGTCATAGCGGCGAAAGCCGTCTGCTTCGCGGAGGCGATGAAGCCGCGGTTCAAAACTTACGCGCGGCAGGTCAAAAAGAACGCCGCCGCCTTAGCGGGGGCGTTGATTGAAAACGGGTTCAGCCTTGTTTCGGGGGGGACGGACAACCATCTGATGCTGGTCGATTTGCGCCCGTTCAGGCTGACGGGAAAACTTTTTGAAAAGCAGTTGGACGAGGTTTATATCACCGCCAACAAGAACACCGTTCCCAACGACCCGGAAAGCCCCTTCGTGACAAGCGGTTTGCGGCTGGGAACCCCCGCGGTCACGACGCGCGGCCTTAACGAGGAAGATATGCGAACCGTGGCGCGGTGCATTTGTCTGACCGCGAAAAACTTCAACGCGAACAAGGAGAGCGTTCGCGGGATGGTGAGCGAGCTGTGCGAAAAATATCCCCTGTACGAATAGGGGTTCGGGATTTGAGGCTGAAACCTGTCCTTTCGGAGGTGGTCTGTTATGCCGGCAAGAGCGAGCGAAATCGTTTTGAACAGGAAGTCGCAGGTGGCCCCGTTGGCGTTGATAGCTTTGGAGGGCGCGAAGGAACTGGGCAGGAAAATCAACCAACACATGGTTGACTGGTCCAAAAAGAACGAAAACAGCCCCGACACCTTTTTAATCAGGACGGAATGCCCGCGCTTTTCCTCCGGCGACGCGAAGGGCTTAATTCGGACGTCCATACGCGGCGACGACGCCTTCATTATCGTGGACGTGGGGAATTACAGCTGCAAGTACAAGATGTTCGAGGAATGGAACAAGATGTCGCCGGACGACCATTTTCAGGATTTGAAGCGCATTATTCAGGCTATGGGCGGCAAGGCGCACAGGATTAACGTAATCATGCCCATACTTTACGGCGGGCGGCAGCACAGGCGCAATTACCGCGAGTCGCTCGACTGCGCGGTGGCTTTGCAGGAGCTGGAAGCGATGGGCGTTGAGAACATCATTACCTTCGACGCGCACGATGCCCGCGTGTGCAACGCCGTTCCGTTGATGGGGTTCGATAACGTGATTCCGTCGTATCAGGTCTTGAAGGCGCTTTTCGACAACGTCGAGGAACTGCGGATAGACAGCGACAATTTCATGGTGGTCAGCCCCGACGAGGGCGCGCTGAACAGGAATATGTATTACGCGTCGGTGCTGGGCGTGGAACTCGGAATGTTCTATAAACGGCGGGACTATTCGATGGTCATAAACGGGCGCAACCCGATTGTCGCGCACGAGTACCTCGGGAATCCCGTGAACGGGAAGGACGTGTTCATTTCCGACGACATTATCTCGTCGGGGGATTCGATGCTGGAAGTCGCCTGCGAGTTAAGGAAGAGAAACGCGGCGCGGATTCTCATTTACGCCACCTACCCGATTTTCACGGGGGGGCTCGAACGGTTCGACGAGGCGCACAAGGAAGGGCTGATTGACTGCGTTTTCGGAACCAACCTGACCTACCGTTCGAGGGAGCTGTTAAGCAGGGAATGGTTCTACGAGGTGGACGTGTCGAAATACATAGCCTATTTAATCGCCGCTCTTAACCACGGCGTTTCCACCAGCAAGGTTATCGACCCGCACTTCAAAATCAAATCGCTGCTTTCAAAATATAACGTGAAAAGCGCGGCCGTTCTTTGAGGGCGGCAAAGCCGCCCTCAAAGAACGGCAGGATTTAGGATTTAGGATTTAGGATTTAGGATTTGGGATTTGGGATTTGGGTGAAAGGTTGCGATAATGCCGTTAGCCGACAGGATAAGACCCCAAAGTTTGGACGATATTGTGGGGCAAACGCATTTGCTTGCGCCGGGTAAGCCGCTTCGCGCGATAATCGAAAGCGGGAATATCCCCAGCATGGTGTTTTACGGGCCTTCGGGCGCGGGCAAAACCACGCTCGCCGGCATTATCGCGGACAAGGCGAGTATGCGGCTGTGCAGGCTGAACGGCACGTCGGCGTCAAGCGCCGACATTAAGGGCGTCGTCGCCCAATCAAAGGGCCTTCTCGGTTACGGGGGGACTTTGCTTTATTTGGACGAAATCCAGTATCTTAACAAAAAGCAGCAGCAAATCCTGCTCGAACATATCGAAAGCGGGGACGTTACGCTGATTGCCGCTACCACGGAAAACCCGTATTTTTATGTGTACGGGGCCGTTTTGTCAAGGTGCGCCGTGTTCGAGTTTAAGCCGATTTCCCCGGAAGAGGCGATGCCCGCCGTAAGGCGGGGGTTCGCGCTTTCCGGCGTGAACGGCGTGAGCGACGGGGTGGTTCGCGTAATCGCGTCCCGCTGCGCCGGCGACGTTCGCCGCGCGCTCGGCGTGGTCGAGTTGTGCGTTCTCGCCGCTTCGGGCGGGGAGATTACGGAGGAAACGGCGCGGGAAGCGGCGGGGAAAAGCGCGGCGAGGTACGACAGGGCGGGGGACGAGCATTATGATATTCTGTCGGCGTTCCAAAAATCCATTCGCGGTTCGGACGAGAACGCCGCGCTCCATTATTTGGCGAGGCTTATTCTCGCGGGGGACCTGCCTTCGATATGCAGAAGGCTCGTCGTGACGGCGGCGGAGGATATAGGCTTAGCCTACCCGAACGCGATTTCCGTCGTGAAGGCCTGCGTGGACTGCGCGCTGCAATTAGGGTTCCCCGAGGCGCGTATTCCGCTTGCCGAGGCGGTTATACTGCTTTGCACCGCGCCGAAGTCCAACAGCGCGGTCGTCGCGATTGACGGGGCGATTGCCGATATTCAGGCGGGCGCGGCGGGGGAAATTCCCCGCCGCCTTCAAAACAAGCACTGCGACGGGGAGGGCGCCGCCGAGAAGGGGCAGCATTATCTCTACCCCCACGACTTTCCCGGCAATTACGTGAAACAGCAGTATCTTCCCGACGCTTTGAAGGACCGGGTGTACTATACGTTCGGGGACAACAAGACGGAGCGCGCGGCGGGCGCGTACAGGCGGCAGATTACGGGGGGCGGGGCGGAATGAAAAAAGGCGGGCGGGCGGCGGTTCTCGCGGCGGTTTTGTTCCTTG
>JAIRWE010000009.1 GCA_031253365.1 Oscillospiraceae bacterium
TGACGGCTATCGCGCTGTCCATCTTGTCATTGAATATCGCTCGTATTGAGCGTATTCTTTGCGCGTTTTTGTTGTGGTTATTTGATGCCGGGAAAACGGAAGTTGTTCAGTAGGGATTAGTTAAGGCTACTATTTCGTCAGCCATGTCGGTGTCGCGGATTTGCGCTTCCGAACTCGTGGTGTTCTCGGTTGAAACCGTTAAGCTGTTTATGGTGCGTTCAAGCCTGTTTTGCATTGCGCCGAGTGAGGCTCTTTGCGAGGAAACGGCGGTAATCGCGCCGTTTATTCTGTCCATGTAACTTTGCGCTTCTCGAACGGTCTTTACGCCGATGTCGGCTATGCCTATTGAAGAAGAGTCCATAGCTTTTATGTTGACGGCAACCCGCTGTTCTTCCTTGTTGTCCGCGCCGATTTGCAAGGTTAGCCCCCCGCCGCCGTTTGAAAAACTTTTGCTCAAACCTTGACCGTCGGGAACTATCCCTGTGATAACTTCCGTCCAATACCCCGGACCTTCTACAGGCAAGTCAATACGAGACGTGGGGTCTTGGCTACATTTCACATGTAAAAATTCATGCGAAAATTGATTTGTCATTGAGCCACCGACGCAGGTAACCGCGCGGAAACCCCTCGCGTCGGTAGGCGGCGGGTCGCTTATCGGTGCCGTGGAATAAGGGTCGAAATAAAACTTTACTTCGCCGCTTGCGGTAAATTCACCTTTTAAGATTACGGAACTATCGCCGATTTCATCTTTAAATCCGGCTTCTAACGCCGAGGCGACACGGTCTGCAAAATACTGCGCTTTTTCGTCGAACGTCTCGTCCGTATCGTCGTCGAAGAGATATGTTTTAACAAAATCTTCAAAACTTAAATCTTTATAGTCGTTTGTAATACTGTAATCGTTTGTGGAATCTTGAGCGATTATATATGACTCAACATTGAAGCCGACATTAAAATGCATGGTCGTACCGTCGAAATAATCGAAGAGTGTTTGTTAAGAGGTGCTGAAGCCCCACTTTTCCAAGTCGGATTTCATCGACGCCAATGTCTTGTCGCTTTTATATGTCTGATATACGGTCGTCGGATATGTACCCGGAACGTATATGCTCTCCAAGCTGCCGGGGAAACTTTGTAAGGCTACATCCGTCTGCGCAAAAAAAGCCGTACTAAACCCGTTCGGCGCGCCGGAAGTCCACATTTCAACGGAGTAGTCAAACCCCGCCTGCCGCAGTAGGTTCTCGATATCCCGATTAGTGTATTCGATGCCCGTTGAAAGGTGCAGGGTTATATGCACGCCCGAAACGTTGCTTTCGGCGGGTTGAACAACCGAAACTTTTTCTTGTCCCGCACCGACGTCGGTTGCTATTCTGATTGTGGCAAACATACCGTCGGTATACGCGTGAGAACCGTATTGGTTTGAAATAAACCTCATTTTGTCAGCATAACCTTCTATGCCGTTTGTGAGTTGCAACGGCAGTAAATCAACCTCAATTTGTTGCCGTATGCCGCCGACGGTCGGGTCCATGGTAAATTCTGTCGCGCAGATAACCCCCGAAGCGGCACTCCACTCAACATTCGCGGGGGCGGCAGGGTTTTGTTTGGCGATGTCGGCGGTTTTAATCAGCGCGTTAATGCGTGAATCGGTGTAGGATTCGCCGTTCGCGAGGTTGATTGTAAGACGCTTGCCCGTTTCGTCCCAGAAGGCGTTTTCGCCGCCTTTGCCGCTTGCGCCCGTCGTAAACTCGATTACCACCCCCGCCGCGTTTGCCGCGACGGAAATGTTCTGCCCGAACGCCGCGCTGAATTGCGAAATTCCGTAACGCGCCCCGTACTCGTTGAATAAGCCTCCCGCCGCGTCTCCGGAGCGCCCGCCGCTTAAAGAACCGTCGAGCAGTTTGATTCCGTTGAAATCGGTCGCTTTGGCGATACGGTCGATTTCGTTCTTGATTTCCTCAATCTTCATCTGCATATAGTCGCGTTCTTCGTTCGAGTAGGTGTCGTTGCCCGCCAAAACAGCCAGTTCCTTTAATCTCTTGAGCATCCCGTGGGTTTCGTCGAGGGCGCCTTCCGCCGTTTGAATGAGGCCAATACCGTCGTTCGCGTTGCGGATTGCGGCGCTTAAACCCTTAATCTGCGCGCGCATTTTTTCGGAAATCGCGAGCCCCGCCGCGTCGTCGGCCGCCCTGTTGATACGGAAGCCCGAAGACAGTTTTTCCGTCGCCTTCTTTGTTCCCAGAACATTGACCGCCAATTTGTTATTGGCATTGATAGCGTTTAGGTTGTGTTGAACAATCATTCCCGCCATGGTGTTTTCTTCCTTGTACTTTCCCCTCCGGCGTCCCTGCCGAAGGTGTTTGTTACTTACCGGAAGTTAGGTGAAAACTTCCGAAAGGTCTTTGTCGACCCTCACAAACGTTATATCGGTTAAATTTTCGGGAAACTTTAGCGGTTTGCCTCGATTCCAACGTGTCGGCGTCGTTATTGTTCGTTCCCGCGCAACCCGCAAGCAGCAAAAGAACAGTTACAAAGCAAAGCGTTCTCTTCATTTCGGTTCCCCCCCGCCCTTATTGACAGTAGACCTCTTGCGAAACTAAATTGCGGTGGATTTTTGTGTGGATTTTTCGTCAGACAAGGCAATTTTGACGATAATATCCGCGATATTTGAGGAAAAATTAACGCAGTATGACGGAAAATCATCCGAAAAGACATTGCGATTTAGTTTCGCAAGAGATCTAGTATCATACCGCAAAGAATTTGCGCTGTCAAGAGCATCTTACGGGACAGTTAAAACGCGCCCGCCGACATTCCCGAGGAAGTCGGCGGGCTTGATTATTCGGTGCGGCTGCTTATCGTTATTTTTTCGCCGCTTGTTTTTCGCGCCGTCTGACGGCGAACGCCGTCTGACGGCGAACGCCGTTGCCAGCGTCAGCGCGGTTGCCGCCGCGCCTTTTGTACAATATATACAAAAAAAAAAAAAAAAAAACACGCCTATTTATTATGTGTTATGCCGATAGAAATCCCCGCAAAAAAATGTTATAATGTGTGTAAATTTGTATGAGCGGAGGAACACATTATGAAAAAACGGCTGTTCAGCACATTCATGGCGGTGATTATCGCGGTAACCGCAATCCCGGGGATTACGGCGGGGGCGGCGACGAAAAAGATTTCGTCCCTTTCAATCTCGAAAATCTCCGACCAAGCCTACACGGGCAAGTCGCTCAAACCGAGCGTCACGGTCAAGGACGGGAGCAAAACGCTTAAATCGGGGACGGACTACACGCTCTCTTACAGCAAGAACAAGAACATCGGGAAAGCGTCGGTGAAAATCACGGGCAAAGGCAATTATTCGGGAAGTAAAACCGTGACGTTCAAAATCGTGCCGAAAAAAGCGACGATTTCGTCAATTTCGGAAAGCAAGCAAAAAATCACGCTTAAATGGGGGAAGGTTTCGGGTTCGGTTACGGGGTACAAGGTGTATTATTCCGAAAGCAAGAGCGGCGATTACAAGCTGCTCAAAACCGTGAAGGGCGCGTCAACCGTGTCGTACACCACGAAGGCGCTGGATTCCGGGAAGACGTATTATTTCCGCGTAAGGGCGTACAAAACCGTGAGCGGCGCGGATTACAACGGCGCGAACTCCGCGGTTAAGTCGAAAAAGACGAGCAATAAGACGACGGCGAACCCGTCAACTCCGAAACCGTTTAGGGACATAACCGCCGCGAAATTGGTTTCGGAAATAAAGATAGGCTGGAATTTGGGCAACTCGCTTGACGCAACCGACTTTGGCGAGGGTTGGATTTCCTCCGACTTGAGCGTAGCCAAACTTGAAACGGCGTGGAGCAACCCCGTTACCACCAAAGCGAACATTGACGCGGTTAAGGCCGCGGGGTTTAACGCTGTCAGAATTCCGGTGTCTTGGTTCAAAGCGGCGGGCGGCGCGCCTAATTACACCATTCGCGCGGACTGGATGGCGAGGGTTACGGAGGTCGTTGATTACGCCGTAGCCAACGATATGTATGTTATTCTGAATATCCACCATGAAGAAT